>JANQKO010000004.1 GCA_028281075.1 Alphaproteobacteria bacterium
GTGGCCGCCGCCCGCGCCAAGGTCCGTGATCCGGTAAGCCGTGATCGCGTCGCCATCGGCGTCCGCGTAGGACACATGCGTGTCCCCCGCCGCGCCCCAACCCGGCGACAGGCTTTCCGAGAGGCCGACCTTCTGCGTGCCGTTCAACACCGTCAGCACCGGCGCCTCGTTGGTGCGCGACACCGTTACGTTGGCGACATTGCTCCACTTCCAGCCGTCGAAGCCTTGCAGCTCGTAAATGTCGGCCGTGCTCGACGACGGCGCCCGGATCGCCAGGAAATCGAGGTTGTTGGCGTTCAGCTCGTACCAGCCGGTGTCCTGGATCGCCCTCGTGTCCCGGGACCAGAGCCAGCCGCTGTCCTCGCCGAACGTGGTATGGCGGACACGCAGGCGCGTAATCGGGTCGCCCTCGGCGTCGCTGAAGGGTGTCAGCAGGTCGTAGCCCAATTGCAGCCAGGAATTGCTGGCGACCGCGAAATTGCTGGGGGCCAGAACCGGCGCCACATCGATCTGGGCCAGGATGTCGCTGGTCAGAAAGTCCTGCGAGATCCCCCGGCCACGCAACTCCACGGTCTCAATGGCGGACTCGGCGAAAATCGCATCGGCGATGACGACGGTTTCGGACTGACTGTCGCCGAAAACGCCCAAATCCTCGACAAGCAGCCGGCCCTGCAGGTCTGTCCTGTTGATCCGCGTCCAGGTCAGGCCCACGTCCTGGTTTGGATTCGAGCTATACTGGTTGAGAATCTGGAAGCGAAGGGTATCCGCGCCCCCATCGCCCGCTTCCAACAACGTGCTGTACCCGGTTCCCGACCCTTCGGCGATATGGATGTGGTATTGGTCATCGCCGGCACCGCCGAACAGGCGGTCGTTGCCGCCACCGTTGGTCAGCGTATCGTTCCCGGCCTCGCCGTAAAGCACGTCCACGCCCACGCCGCCGGACAGCAGATCGTTGCCCGCGCCGCCATAGAGCGTATCGTCGTCGCCATCCCCCCTCAGATCGTCCGCGCCCTCGCCGCCGCGGAGAATGTCACGGCCGAAACCGCCATTCAGCAGGTCGTTGCCAGTGCCGCCATAGAGCGTGTCGTCGTCGCTGTGCCCGTTCAGGACGTCCGCGCCCGCGCCGCCACGCAGAAGGTCGCGGCCGCCACCGCCAGACAGTGTATTGCCGGCCTCGTTGCCGTCGATCGTATCGTTGCCGCTTCCCCCCCTAGCGTTCTCGATCACCGTCCCGAAGGCGATGGCGACGTTGTTGCGGGCGGTGCCGCCATCGCTGCGGACACCGATGGAGCTGAACTCGCCGTCGTTGAGGTTGATGACGACCGGCCGGGACTGGTTGTAGGCATCGAATATATCGACACCGCCGCCGTCCCAGATCGTCTCGACCTTCGGCGACGACGCGCTCCAGGTATAGGACGAGTTGCCGGCCTGGTACGACCGGTTCACGCCGTAGACCGATTGAATGGCGGCGATGTCGAGCAGCATCGGCGCGGCCGGATAGTAGGCCGGGTCGTGGTCCGGGCCGGTGAAGTAGGACATCACCGTATTGTGGTGCTGGTCGAGCGCCGTGCTCAGGTAAGGCCCGGACACCTGGCCGCCGCTGGCATCGTAGTTGCCGGGATGCTTGAGGCCCAGGCTGTGGCCGATTTCGTGCACCAGGGTCAGTTGGCCGTAATTGCCCGCGCTCGGCGAGGTGTTGGTGCCGGCATGGCGGCTGAGCCAGACATCGCCGCCGGCATAGGAAAATTCCCGAATGACCGCGACCACCTGCGGGTCGTCCAGCGGCAGGCCGACCTGCCGCTCGAACTCGACCGGATCGATCAACGAGACGATGTCGTCCGTGGTCAGCGGCAGATAGGAATGCGCCGCCCCGATCGTGGTGAAGGCGGTGCCGAACCGGATATCGACACCGCTATCCGGCGCGAAGTCGGAGACCCGCACGAAATCGATATTGGCGACGTTTTCCCACGTCTGCAGGGCGGCCATGGCGGCGTTCTTCTGCGTCGACGTCAGCGGCCGGAAGCCGAGGTTTTCGCCGAGCCCCATGTAATCGGCATAGAACGGGGCCCGGAGCATGAAATTGTAGGTGAGCGTGAGGGTGCCGCCGCCGCTGCCCGGCCACGACGATCCGGAGATCAGCGTCTGGTGGTTGTTGCCGAGGACGCCGTTCAGGTAGGCGCCGCCGCCGCCACTGCTGCCGGTATCGGTGGTGCCGCCGGGCCCGTGGCCGTGGTCATGTCCGTGGCCGTGATCGTGAATAAGGCCGGTTTCGCGCGGCAGCGCCTCGGCCTCGCTCAGATACGCGGCGAGCGTCCGCAGCACCGCCGCCTTGAGCGCGCCGGCGTCGCCGGACGCCGGCGCGGACCCGGCCGTGCTCGCCGGACCGTCGGCCGGCGGCGCCAACCGGAGCGGAAGATCCGCGACGTCATGGCCGCCCGCCGCCACCACGGGCGGCATCACGACGACGCCGGGCACCGCCTCCACGCCATCGGCGCGGGCCGGCCCGTCCGGCTGTCCCGTCAGCGAGACCCGCGCCAGGGACGACGCCACGAGCACGCCCGACAGGCCGCCGTCCGCGGGACCGCCCGGCCCGGCCTGCGCCGTCGGCGCGCCGTCCGCCTCGAACCACAACCGACGGTCGGCCGCCGAGGTTGCATCGGGACCACCCGCGACGGCGACCGGTTGCACGACCGCGCCATCCACCGGCGCCGCGCCGGCGGCGGCCAGGCCGGTTCCCGGCAACGGCGGCCACGGATCGGGCGACACCGGTCCTGCGACGACCGTGTCCGGCGTCAGCCGATCAAACCACCAATACCCATCTCGCGAGGAAACGATTCCTTGCCCTTGACCGCTCACGACCCCAACTACTGTCCCTAGGCTCATGGATGACGACCGCGCTCTGGCGCCGTCGTGCCGGTACATCCTAAGATTGTACCAGATGGGACAACCATTGCTAGCGAAAGATTCACCAATCATTAACCATGGAGATTTCGGCAACACCGGCCGGAGCGGCGGCTGCCGCGCGTCCGCCGACGGCCAGCGGCCGCCCGGCGGCGGTGGCGCGTCGCGCGACCGGGGGCCGGGCCGGGATCAATCAGGGATGGCGGACAGCCGGCCGCCAGGCGGCGCCATCGATGACCAGGGGGAGACGCGCATGACCGACGACGCTTCGACGACAACCGACACGGCCGAAACGGCCGCGGACGGCGGCAATCCGCCGCAGCAGAACGTCCAGCTTCTGCGGGACCCGAACGCGGCCGTGGAGCGCTATGCCGATGGCCTGCTGGGCGTGATGATACGCGAATCGGTGTTCAAGCTGGAGTTCCACCGGGTCATCGCCCAGAATCCCGAGACCGGCGAGGAGACCTGGCAGGTGGCGGACCGGCTGGTGCTGCCGATTACCGCGGCGCCGCAACTTCTCAACGCCATGCAGCAGGTCATGCAGGCCTTGCAGCAGGCCGGCCGCCTGCGCGTGCAGCCGCCCGAGGGCACGACGGACAAACAACCCTGAATTGCCGGCCACCGAACCGGCCGGCACGTTCCCGCGCCGTCATCTCGGCGGCGGCTGGGATACTGACGTGTTGCTTCTCAATGGGTTGCGATGCACCTGGCGCAACCGGGGCAAAAGACCGGGCGATTCATCATTCGTGGGATTCCCAAGCTGTCCGTCCCGAGGGATCGACGAATCTATCAAAGACTGTCCCTGTTAGCTTCCCGTGCGAACGAAATCACCGGCTTCCCGCTGCCCCGTCGTCATGCCGGCGGAGGCCGGCATCCATGGGCTTCGCGGGCAGGCGCCACGCCGGCGGTCGGGTGCCCATGCATAGCGGCCCGCGCCGGTATCACCGTGGCGGGAGACCGTCGCCGGTGCCGGAAACCGAAGACACTGTCGTTCGACGGGCGGCCAGTCCCATGGATGCCGGCCTGCGCCGGCATGACAACGGGGGCGGGCCTTCGGTGCATTCTTCAAGGCCGCGCTGGCCGGCATGACCGTGGTCCGGGATTAATGACAAACTGTCCGGACTTTCGCCCCGGTTACGCGCCTGGATGCTGCTCCTCGGGCTGCGCCGGGGCAGCCTCCGCCGGCATGACGACGGGGCCGGTCTCCCATGTCGTCGCGTCCCCGGTCGCGGACATCGTCGAAGTGGCACGGACCTGGACAGCAGACGCCGCCCCGCAACGGGATTGGCACGCTGGAAGCGTTAAGGTCCCGACGTCGTGCAATTCACTGTCGTAAAGGAAAATGGCGTCCCCTAGGGGAATCGAACCCCTGTTTCGGGCGTGAGAGGCCCGCGTCCTGACCGCTAGACGAAGGGGACGTCGGCGGAACGGCGAGAAGTAGCGGCAGAACAGGCGCAGGTCAAGGGGGTGCCGCCCGGAGGTGGCGGCGGGCGCTGGCGATGACGCGGTCGACGTCGGCCGGGTCGGTGTCGAAGGCCGTGACGAGACGGAGCGTGGCCGCCCCGGGCCCGCCCCAGCGCAGGAAGCCGACGCCGTCGGCGCCAAGGCCCTCGATCGCGGCCTCGGGCAGGCGGACGAAGACCTCGTTGGCCTCGACCGGATGCAGGACCACCGCGCCCGGCAGGGCGGCGAGCCCGTCGGCGAGCCGGCGGGCGCAGGCGTTGGCGTGGCGGGCGTTCCGGAGCCAGAGGTCGTCGTGCAGATAGGCCCGGAGCTGGGCCGAGAGGAACCGCATCTTCGAGAACAGGTGGCCGCCGCGCTTGCGCCGGAAGCGGAAATCGCGGGCCAGCTCGGGCTTGAAGAACAGCACGGCTTCGGCCGCCATGGCGCCGTTCTTGGTGGCGCCGAACGACATCACGTCGACGCCCGCGCGCCAGGTGACGTCGGCCGGCGCGCAGCCGAGATGGGCGACGGCGTTGGCGAAACGCGCGCCGTCCATGTGCAGCGGCAGGCCGTGCGTCCGCGCGACCTCGGCGATCGCCGCGACCTCGTCGACCGTGTAGACGGCGCCCCGCTCGCTCGCCTGGGTGATCGAGACGGCCGCCGGCTGGGCGTGGTGCTCGACCCCGGTGCCGGCCGCGGCCAGCACCTCGGCCAGCGCGGCGGCGTCGAACTTGGCGTGCGGCCCGTCGAGCAGCGTCAGCTTGGCGCCGGCGCTGAAGAATTCCGGCGCGTTGCACTCGTCCGCTTCGATATGGGCGTGGCGGTGGCAATAGACCGTGCCGTAGGGCGGCGCCAGGGTCGCCAGCGCCAGCGCGTTGGCGGCCGTGCCGGTGGCGACGGGATACATGACGAGATCGCAGCCGAACAACGCCCGCAGGTCGTCCCGCGCCGCCGCCGTCACCGCGTCGGCGCCGTAGGCCGTGGCACCGCCGTCGTTCACCGCCGCCAGCGCCGCCATGATCTCGGGCGCGACGCCGGACGCGTTGTCGCTGCTGAAGTTCACCGGGCCGCCCCGTCGGCGACCGCCAGGTCCAGCGGCGCGAAGCCGGCGCCATCGGCCGCCAGCCGGTGCGCGGCCACCGCGCCGACCCCGCCATCGTCCACGGCCAGGATGACCCAGACCAGATCCGGCTCGGTCGCCCGGGCGAGATCGGTCGCCGAGGGCCGCGCCGGACCGTCGACATGCGAATGGTAGTGCCCGACGATATCGCGCGGCCCGCGCCGCAGCGCCTTCTGCAACCGCAGCCGCAGCGCCGGGTCGACCTCGAACCGGCGCCGCCGGTCGGCCGCGAGATTGGCGCTGGGCGCGAGCTGTGTGACGCGGATGCGGTTATCCGCCTCGCGCGCGCCGATCAGCAGGCCGCAGGCCTCCTCGGGCCGGGCCGCCACGGCGGCGGCCATCATGGCGTCGAGCTGGCGCGGCGTGAACAGGATCACGGGCCCGGCACCAGGCGCACGACGCCGAGACGCTGACCCGTGGTCAGATCGACGACGATGACCCGCTCGCCGCCGTCGGCGTCGGCCACGCGCACGGCGAGGCGGTCGCCGCTGGCGCCGACGTCGACGACGCGGTCGCCGGCCGGCAGCGCCACCTCGATCTCGCCGAACACGCGCTCGGCCTCTGCCATGCTCTCGGTCAGGTCGCCGCTGGTCCGGGCGACGCCGACCACCAGCGCGATCAAGCCGATCACCAGCAATGTCGTCATCACGCCGACGAGCCACTTGAGCGCGGTCGTGTTCTGTGTCCAGTCTGCGGTCATGTCAGGCCCATCGGAAGGTATCGTCCATACCGTCGCCGTCGGCGCGGCGGATGCCGGCAAGCGGCTCGACCGCCTGCTGGCCGAGGCCCTGCCCGACCTGTCGCGCATGCGTATCAAGGCGCTGATCGAAGCGGGCCGGGCCGGCAGCGGCGACGGCGCGGGGACGATAGTCGAGCCGTCATACCGGGTCAAACCGGGCCAGACCTGGCGGCTGACGGTGCCGCCGGCGGCCGAGGCCGCGCCGCAGGCGCAGGCAATCCCCCTCGACATCGTGCACGAGGACGAGACGCTGATCGTCATCGACAAGCCGGCCGGCCTGGTCGTGCACCCGGCGCCGGGCAATCCCGACCGCACGCTGGTCAACGCGCTGCTGGCCCATTGCGGCGGCAGCCTGTCGGGCATCGGCGGGGTCCGGCGGCCGGGCATCGTGCACCGGCTGGACAAGGACACCAGCGGCCTGCTGGTGGCGGCCAAGACCGACCGGGCCCATGCCGGCCTGTCGGACCTGTTCGCGCGCCATGACATCGAGCGGGTCTATCGCGCCGTGGTCCGGGGCGCGCCGGCACCCCCGGCCGGCGAGATCGGCGGCGCGATCGGGCGCGACCCGCGGAACCGGAAGAAGATGGCGGTGGTGTCCCGCGGCGGCAAGCCGGCCCTCACCCGCTACGGCACCGACCGGCGCTACGGCCATACCGCGGCCCTACTGTCCTGCCGCCTGGAGACCGGCCGTACGCACCAGATCCGCGTGCACCTGACCTCGATCGGCCATCCGGTGATCGGCGATCCGGTCTACGGCCGCGCCCGGCGCCGGCGGCATGCCATGCTTCCGCCGCAATTGGCCGCTATCGTCGACACGTTCGGCCGGCAGGCGCTGCATGCCAGCGTGCTCGGCTTCCGGCATCCGGTGACGGGGGAGGTCCTGCGCTTCGAGAGTCCCCTGCCGGCGGACATGGCGGCGCTGGTCGATGCCTTGCGGCGCCTGGCCTGACCGGGCGCGTGGGCCACCTGAGACGGATGTATCGAAATGAAACAATCAACGGCGTGTTCTTGACAATCCTCCCGCAACTGAATAGCTCTAATAATCCCCTGAGCCGAAAACCATCTTCCGGACGAGCGTTCCCATGAGCGAGCGAAGCCTCTCGAGTGTCAATCTGCCGGCGCTGACGCCGGAGGGCAGCCTGTCGCGCTACCTGCAGGAAATCCGCAAGTTTCCCATGCTGGAGCCGGAGCAGGAATACATGCTGGCCAAGGCCTGGCGGGAAAAGGACGACATCGATTCGGCGCATCAACTGGTGACCAGCCACCTGCGGCTGGTGGCCAAGATCGCCATGGGCTATCGCGGCTACGGCCTGCCGGTGGGCGAGCTGATCGCGGAAGGCAATGTCGGCATGATGCAGGCGGTGAAGCGCTTCGACCCGGAGCGCGGCTTCCGGCTGGCCACCTATGCCATGTGGTGGATCCGGGCGGCGATCCAGGAATACATCCTGCGGTCCTGGTCACTGGTGAAGATCGGCACCACGGCGGCGCAGAAGAAGCTGTTCTTCAACCTGCGCAAGATCAAGGGCCAGTTGCAGGCGATCGAGGAAGGCGACCTGCATCCCGACCAAGTGGCGCTGATCGCCAAGAAGCTGAACGTGCCGGAGCAGGACGTGGTGTCGATGAACCGGCGGCTGGCGGCGCCGGACAATTCGCTGAACGCGCCGGTGCGCGCCGACAGCGAAGGCGAGTGGCAGGACTGGCTGGTCGACGACACCATCGACCAGGAGACGCAACTGGCGGAAAGCGAGGAGCTGAGCAACCGCCGCGACCTGCTGAAGCAGGCGATGACGCATCTGAACGACCGCGAGCGGCACATCCTGACCGAACGACGGCTGCAGGAAAGCCCGACGACGCTGGAGGACCTGAGCAAGGAATACGACATCAGCCGCGAGCGGGTGCGCCAGATCGAGGTCCGCGCCTTCGAGAAGCTGCAGAAGGCCATGCGCAAGGCCATGGTCGAGCAACGCGGACGCCGGTAGGGCCTGACAGAGTCAGTCGACCACAGAGACGGCGAGACACCGAGAACAAACTCGTTTTTCGGCGCATCACAGCCTTGTTGACGATCTCCGCGACAAGGCATGGGGTATCAGCGCCATGCCGGCGAAGAGACCCACGAAGACATCGCCGAAAGCACACCCACGTTCGTCATGCCGGCGGAGGCCGGCATCCATGCGCATCAACGGCAGGCGCCGCGCCGGCCATCCGATTCCCATGGATACCGGCCTGCGCCGGTATGACCACCGTCTGGTGGTTGTCGTCGGGGCGAGGCGCCTGACGACCGGGATTGTCACGTCGTCTGCTTGGTTCCGCCAAATGCCAGCCCGATTCTGATCATCGGCGGGCTTGACCTGGTGACCCGGAACGGGGCGCTGGGCCTAAAAAATGGGTTCACCACAAAGACGCAAAGACACAAAGAACAAACCTGTTATCGGCGCTTCGCGCCAACCAGCTTCCATTTTTATTCTTTGCGCCTTTGCGTCTTTGTGGTGACGCGTTTTCAGGCGGTGTCACCGCCAAGGCGCCAAAGGTCGGGCGCCGAGCGTGGGCCGGTTTTCCGGTTCCCGGTGTCTCGGTGCCTCTGTGGTTTTACACAGCCAGACCCGCCCGCCGGGCTCAGTCCACGAAGGGGTCGCGCACCAGGATCGTGTCGTCGCGCTCGGGGCTGGTCGACAGCAGGGCCACGCGGACGCCGATCAGCTCCTCGATGCGGACGATGTACTTGATCGCCGTCGCCGGCAGATCGGCCCAGCTTCGCGCGCCGCGCGTGCTGTCGGACCAGCCGTCCAGCGTTTCGTAGACCGGCTCGACCCGGTGCTGCTTGTCCGACTCCGCCGGCAGGTAGCCGATATCGGCGCCGTCGAGCCGGTAGCCGATGCAGACCTTGATCTCGGGCATGCCGTCCAGCACGTCGAGCTTGGTCAGCGCGATGCCATGAATGCCGCCGACCTTGACGGCCTGGCGCACCATGACGGCGTCGAACCAACCGCAGCGCCGCCGCCGCTGGGTCACGGTGCCGAACTCGTGGCCGCGCTCGCCGAGGCCACGGCCGATGGCGTTGTCCTGCTCGGTCGGGAACGGTCCCTGGCCGACGCGGGTGGTGTAGGCCTTGGTAATGCCGAGGACGAAGTTGACCGCGTCCGGACCGATGCCGCAGCCCACCGCCGCCTCGCCGGCGATCGTGTTCGACGAGGTGACGAAGGGATAGGTGCCGTGGTCGACGTCCAGCATGGCGCCCTGGGCGCCCTCGAACAGGATGCGCTCGCCGCGCCGCCGGGCCTCGTCGAGATCACGCCAGATCACCGCGCTGTAGGGCAGGATCTCGGGCGCGATCGCCCGCAGCTCGGCGACCAGCTCGTCGCGGTCGACCTCGGGCTGCCGCAGGCCGCGGCGCAGGGCATTGTGGTGCACCAGCAGGTTGTCAACCTTGAAGCTGAGCGTGTCGGGATCGTGCAGGTCGCAGACCCGGATCGCGCGGCGGCCGACCTTGTCCTCGTAGGCCGGGCCGATGCCGCGCCGGGTGGTGCCGATGGCGCTGTTGCCGCGGGCCTCCTCGCGCAGCGCGTCGAGCTCGCGGTGCAGCGGCAGGATCAGCGTGGCGTTATGGGCCAGGCGCAGGTTGTCGGGGCCGACCGCGACCCCCATCTCGCGCACGCCGTGGATTTCCGCGACCAGCGCCCAGGGATCGACGACGACGCCGCTGCCGATCACCGACAGCTTGCCCGGCCGGACGATGCCCGAGGGCAGCAGGCTGAGCTTGTAGGTCTTGCCGTCGATGACCAGCGTATGGCCGGCATTGTGCCCGCCCTGAAACCGGGCCACCACGGCCGCCCGCTCGGACAGCCAGTCGACGATCTTGCCCTTGCCCTCGTCGCCCCATTGCGAGCCGACCACCGCGACATTGGCCATGCGTGCCCCTCTTCGTTGCGCGTGCCCGCGACCGCCGCCGCGATCGGGTCAGGTGACCTCGACGGCGGCGCCGTCGAGAAAGACATGGCTGCAACCCAGCCGGCGGGCCTCGTCGGCCGCCGATTCCACGGCGTCGAGGCCGCGCACCGTGCGCCAGCCATCGGCGCGGCAGCCCCTGGCCGCCGCGGCCGGCACGCCGGCCGGCAGGTAGAGTTTCCGATCGCCGGTAGGGCCGGGTAGCGCCCGCATCATGCTGTCCATGTAAAGCGTGAAGCCGGTCGCCGGCTCGCCCGTCGCCAGGTCATAGCGGCCGCCGCGCCCGAGCTCGCCCCGCACGCCCTTGGCCAGCAGGGTGAAGCTGACACCGGTCTGGTAGGCGAAGCCCCGGCTTTCGCCGGGATCGACGGTCATGGTCAGATCCTCGCCGTCGGCCCGCAGCAGCTCGGCGACCCGGGCCAGCCGGTCGGCGATCGCCGCGGCCGCCGCCGGTAGGGCCAGCGACCGCAGCGCCGGCAGCGCCGTCGCAACCGGTCCGGCCGCGTCCAGGATGCCCGACAGCAGCATCTTCGCGTCGTCATGCAGGCCGTCGAGCGCGGCCCGGTCCTTGCGGTCGAGCGCCGCCCGCACCCGTTCCGCCAGCGCCGGTTCGAGGCCGAAATGATCGCAGACGACCGGCACCAGGCTGGGCACGGTGAGGTCGACCGACAATTGCCCGACACCGACGGCATCCAACGCCTCGGCGGCCAGCAGCACCACCTCGGCGTCGCCCGCCGGCAGGTCGGCGCCGATCAGCTCGACGCCGGCCTGGGCGAACTGGCGTTCGGGCCGCAACTGGGCGCCGCGCACCCGCAGCACCTGGCCGGCATAGCAGAGCCGCAGCGGCCGGGGCAGCCCGCGCAGCCGGGTAATGGCGATCCGGGCGACCTGGGTCGTCATGTCGGCGCGCACGGCCATCATGCGCTGCGAGATCGGGTCCATCAGCCGGAACATGTGCCGCGCCACGCCGGCGCCCGGACCGGCCAGCAGGCTCTCCTCGAATTCGATCAGCGGCGGCTTGACCCGCTCGTAGCCCTGGGCGGCGAAGGCGCCGATCAGGCGTTCGATGACGCGCGCCTCGTGGGCGGCGCGCGGCGGCAGGTCGTCGTGCAGCCCCTCGGGCAGCAGCGCGAGATTGACCGTGTCGTCCATGGCGTCGGCAGTCTAGCTCACAAGCCGGAGGCGAGACAGCGCGGGCGCGCCGCGGCTAGCCGAAGCGCAGGGGCTTGGCCTGCACCACATGGCTGAGGCCGCGCACCCGGGCCAGGACGTCGTCCGACAGGGTCTGGTCGACCTCGATCAGGGCGATGGCGTCGCCGCCGGCCTTGGCCCGGCCGAGATGGAAGGTGGCGATATTGACGCCGGCATCGCCGAGCGTGGTGCCCAGCGCGCCGATGAAGCCCGGCTTGTCCTCGTTGGTGACGTAGAGCATGTTCGGCGCCGTCTCGGCCTCGAGCTTGATGCCCTTGATCTGGACGATGCGCGGCCGCTGGTCGGCGAACAGCGTGCCGGCGACGGACCGGCTCTGCCGCTCGGTGGTGACGGTCAGGCGGATCAGCGTCTGATAGTCGCCCGGCGCCTCGTCGCGGGTCTCGCGCACCTCGATGTCGCGCTGCTTGGCGATGGCCGCGGCGTTGACCATATTGACCGTGTCCATCAGCGGGCTGAGCAGGCCTTCCAGCACGATCGAGGTCAGCGGCCGGGTGTTCAGCGTCGCCACATGGCCCTCGTACTCGATATGCACGCCCTGGATCGCGGTCTCGGTGAGCTGCCCGGCAAAGCTGCCGAGTTCCCGCGCGAGATCGAAATAGGGCCGGAGCCGGGGTGCCTCCTCGGCCGTCACCGAGGCCATGTTGAGGGCATTGGTGACGGCGCCGTCGAGCAGATAGTCGGACATCTGCTCGGCCACCTGCACGGCGACGTTCTCCTGCGCCTCCGAGGTCGAGGCGCCGAGATGCGGCGTCGCCACCACGTTCTCGTGGCCGAACAGCACGTTCGCCTTCGCCGGCTCGTCCGAGAACACGTCCAGCGCGGCGCCGGCGACCTGGCCGGAATCGAGCGCCGCCAGCAGGTCGGCCTCGACGATCAGGCCACCGCGCGCGCAGTTGATCAGGCGCACGCCCTTCTTGGCCTTGGCCAGCGTCTCGTTGTTGAGCAGGCCCTTGGTCGATTCGGTCATCGGCGTGTGCAGCGAAATGAAATCGGCGCGGGCGAGCAGCTCGTCGAGCTCGACCTTCTCGATGCCGAGCTCGACGGCGCGTTCGAGCGCCAGGAACGGGTCGTAAACGACGACGCGCATCTTCAGACCCTGCGCCCGGTATATCTGGGTGTCTGTATTAAGCGGGCTCTCAGAGAAAACAGCA
>JANQKO010000029.1 GCA_028281075.1 Alphaproteobacteria bacterium
GCCGCTCGACAAGCCGGTGATCGCCGCGGTCGACGGCTGGTGCGTCGGCGGCGGCGTCATCCTGGTCCAGCACTGCGACCTCTGCATCGCGTCCGACCGCGCCCGCTTCTCCTATCCCGAGGCCAAGGTCGGCTTCTCCGGCGGCATGATCAGTTCGATCGTCAGCCGCATCCCGCACAAGGTGGCGATGGAGTTCATCCTGCTGGGCGAGCCGATGACGGCCGAGCGCGCCTACGAGATCGGCTTCGTCAACAAGGTGGTGCCGCCGGCCGAGCTGATGGACACGGCCATGGACTATGCCCGCCGTCTGGCCGCGAACGCGCCGCTCGTGCTCGGCCTGATCAAGCGCCATGTGGAAGAGGTGCTGCCCAAGGGGCCGTCGGAGCGCGCCGGCCGCGCCCGCGCCGACGTCGCCACCACGTTCGACAGCGAAGACCTTCAGGAAGGCATCGCCGCCTTCCGGGAAAAGCGGAACCCCCGCTTCGAGGGACGCTAGCGCAGCCGAACGACGTTGGTGCCGCCGACCGGCGCGTAGACGTCGCGCGTCGTCTCGACGCGCGGCTTGCGTCGAAACGGCACCACGTTGTCATGCTTGAGCCGGTCCAGGCCCGACAGGTCGTTGCGCCTGTGGCCGGGCGTCCGCGAAACATTGCGCCGCCGCCACGCTCGCGTCATCAGGTAACCGTTGCACAACATCATCAGTCGGTTCATCGCCACTACCCTCTGCACGCCTATGCAAAAAGCCTAGTGACGATTTGGTAACCAAATTCCTAACGGCCGGAATCGCCGCCGCTTCAGAATGTCGTCGGCCAGGTCGAAAGGCGGTGCCGGCCGACGCCGTTCGTCGGCCCGCGCCGGTGCACCGCCAGCATCTGCGACAGCCAGGCCCGGGTCTCGCGCGGATCGAGCACCGTCTGGGCGCAGAACGAGGCCGCGAGGTCGTAGGCCGCCGTGTCCTGCGAGACCTTTTCGGCCAGCGCGCGGTAGCGCTCGGGATCGTCCTCCTCGCGCACCCGATAGACCACGTTCACGGCCGCGTTCGGGTCCATGAAGCTGACGTCGGCCGAGACCCAGGCGGCCATGGCGTCGGCCACGCCCGCGCCCATGTTGAGATGCGCCTGGCCATAGCTCTTGCGCAGGATCACCGACAGCCTCGGCACGCTGGCCAGATGCAGCGCCTGCATATAGTTCATGATCTTGCCCGGCAGGCGCAGCCGCTCGCCGGCGACGCCGACCAGGAAGCCCGGCGTGTCGGCCAGCGTCACGATCGGCAGGTTGAAGGAATCGCAGAGCACGATCAGGTTGATCGCCTTGTCGCAGGCGTCCGAATCGAGCGCGCCGCCCTTGAACATCGGGTTCGGCGCGATCACGCCGACGCTGCGCCCGTCGATGCGGGCGAGCCCCGTCGTCAGGTTTCGCGCGAAGCGTTCCTTGATCGGGAAATAGCTGTCCTTGTCGACCAGCAGCCGGATCACCTTGCGCACGTCGTAGACCCTGGCCCGGCTTTCCGGCACCAGGTCCAGCAGGCCGTCCTGCGGCTGCGCCTGCCCCGGCACGACCGCCGCGTCCGGCGGCGCCTCGCCGGCATGCGCCGGCAGGTAGCTCAGGAACCGCTTCACCGCGTCCAGCGCCGCCGCGTCCGTGTCGACCGCCAGGTCGGCCTGGCCGGTGACCGACGTCTGCATCTCCCAGCCGCCCAGCGCCTGCGGATCGGCGTCTTCCGAGATCGCCACCGAGGTCACGTTGATGCTGGAGATCGCCATCACCGCGCCCTTGCGCATGACCGTGAAGTCGCTGGTCACCGCGCGCCAGGTGCCGCCGCCATAGCTCTGCCCCAGCACCGCGGCGGCCACCGGCGTCGTGCGGTCGCGGGCGAGGTTGAAGTATTCGCCCGTCTTGTGAATGCCGGTCGCCCCCATCACATCCGGGATGCGCGCGCCCGAGCATTCGCACAGCATGATCAGCGGCAGGCCGTTCTCCGCGGCCAGCTTCTGGCTGTAGACCAGCTTGTGCCCCGCCGTCTCGGCGCTCGACGCGCCCATGGCGCTGAAGTCGGCGGCATTGATCACGGCGAGACGCCCGACGATCCTGCCGACCCCGTCGATGCTGCCGTCGCATGGCGCCCGGCCGTGATCCTCCGGCCGCGCCGGCAGCGCCAGCAGCCCGTGCTCGACGAACGTGCCGGCGTCGAACAGGTAATCGATCCGCTCGCGCGCGTTCATCACCCCGGCGGCGCGGAATTCGTCGAGCCGCTTCGCCGACCCCATCGCCAGCGCCGCCGCCCGCCGCCGCTCCAACGCCGCCAGTTCCGCCTCGAACCCCATCACCGCCTCCCTCAAAGCAAACCCCGCTCGCCCAGCACGTCCTCGGCGATGCGGAAGCTGTCGATGCAGGCCGGGATGCCGCAATAGGCCACGGTCTGGTACAGCACCTCCTGGATCTCCTCGACCGTGCAGCCGTTGTTGATGGCCGAGTTCACGTGCATGCGGATCTCGTGCGGCCGGTTCAGCGCCGTCAGCATGGCCAGGCACAGCATGCTGCGCACCTTGCGCTCCAGCCCCGGCCGCGCCCAGATGTCGCCGAAGGCGTTCTCCTCCGAAAAGCGCCGGATCGGCGCGTTGAAATCGTTGGTCGCCGCGTCGCGCTTGGCCATGTAGTCGGCGCCCAGCACCTCGGTCAGGATCCGCCGGCCCCGTTCCCGTTTTTCCGTCATTGCGTCATTCCTCTTTCAATCGGCCCTATGGGCCGCGGCTCGGCCCGTCCCACTCCCCCACCCGACCACCCACGGAAGTATGCTCAATGGGTGGTCGGGTGGGGGAGTGGGACGGGTCGAGCCAACAGCTAAAGAATCAAAGCAGCACGAAACCGCCGTCGGCGATCAGTGTCTCGCCGACGACGTAGGACGCGGCGTCCGAGGCCAGGAAGACGGTCAGCTTCGCCATCTCCTCGACATTGCCCAGCCGGCCGGCCGGGATCATCTTCAGGCTCGCCGCGTACTGCGCCGGATCGTCCTTCAGATACTGGTTGATCGCCGTCAGCGTCCGGCCCGGCGCCAGCGCCACCACGCGCACGCCGTGCGGCGCCCATTCGGCCGCCGCCGCGCGGGTGAACTGCGAGATGCCGGCCTTGGTCGCCGCGTAGACCCCGCGCTCGGCCGAGCCCCAGAAGGCGAGCTGCGAGGACGTGCTGACGATGACCCCGCGCCCGCGCGCGACCATGCCCCGGCCGACGGCGACGGCAAGCTGCACCGGGCCGGCGAAGTTGGTGGCGATCAGCGCCTGGATGTCGTCCGGCGTCTGTTCCAGCAGCGGCCCCAGCCGGGCGATGCCGGCATTGTTGCAGAGCACGTCGACGGCGCCGGCCGCCTCGGCCAGCGCCAGCACCGACGCCACGTCCGCCTGATCGTAGGCCTGCCAGGCCGCGCCGAGCGTCCCGGCCACGTCCCGCACGCCGGCCTCGTTGACGTCGGCCAGCACCAGTTCGGCGCCGTGTCCGGCGAAGGCCTCGGCCATCGCCTTGCCGAGCCCGCTCGCCGCGCCCGTCACCAGCACCCGCCGGCCGCTGAAATCGAAATCACTGCTCTCCAGCATCGTCACCCCTCTCCGGTTTTCGCATTCCGCCGGCGGAACGTAGCAGAATTCGTGCGACACTCGGGGCTCCGTTCCAACCGTACCGGGAACAGGCATGGATCAGAGCTATCCGCTGTCCGGCATCCGGGTCATCGACCTGGGCCAGATCTATAACGGGCCGTATGCCACCTTCCTGATGGCCATGGCCGGCGCCGACGTCATCAAGGTCGAGCCACGGCACGGCGAGCCGTTGCGCCGGCGCAGCATCGCCGATGCCGGCTCGCTGCCGCTGGCGCTGCTGAACGCCAACAAGCGGGGCGTCACGCTCAACCTGAAGCACCCGCGCGGCCGCGAATTGCTGGTCGCGCTGGCCGGGACCGCCGACGTGCTGCTGGAGAACTTCGCGCCCGGCGTGATGGCCAGGCTCGGCCTCGGCCACGAGACCCTGCGGGCCGCCAATCCGCGCCTGATCTATGCCTCGGGCTCGGGCTACGGCCGCAGCGGCCCGGACAGGGACGACCTCGCCATGGACCTGACCGTGCAGGCCACGTCGGGCCTGATGAGCGTCACCGGCATGCCCGACGGCCCGCCGGTCAAGGCCGGCGGCGCGGTCTGCGATTTTCTCGGCGGCACGCATCTCTACGCCGCCGTCGTCACCGCGCTCTACGACCGCGAACGCACCGGCCGTGGCCGGCTGGTCGAGGTCGCCATGCAGGAAGCGACTTTGCCGACCCTGGTCTCCAACCTCGGCATGATGCATCTGGCCGGCGGCGCCGTGCCGCCGCGCACCGGCAGCCGCCATGGCGGCATGGCGATCGCGCCCTACAACGTCTATCGCTGCCGCGACGGCTACGTCGCCATCATCACCGCCACCGACCGGCACTGGCTGAACGTACTCGACGCCATGGGCCGGCCGGACCTGAAGGACGATCCCCGCTTCGCCGACAACGAAACGCGCGCCGCGCATATGGAAGTCGTCGACAAGCTGGTCGGGGACTGGACCATGACGCTCGACCGCGACGACCTGCTGGCGGCGGCCCGCCGGCACCATATCGCCTGCGCCCCGGTGCGCGACCTGACCGAGGTCGCGGCCGGCCCGCACATGCACGAGCGCGGCATGCTGACGCCGTTCGACCATCCCGACCTCGGCCCGATCACGGCCATGACCAGCCCGCTACGCTTCGACGGCCTGGAACCACCGGCGCTCAGCCCCAGCCCCCGCCTCGGGGCCGACAACGCCGACGTCTATGGCGGGCTGCTGGGCCTGTCGGCGGACGAGATCACGGCGCTGGAAGACGACGGCGCGATCTGAGTGTCCGTTTGAAAATGCCGTTGCCGGCCCGCTCCCCCACCCGGCCACCCAATTCAGGATACGCGCGTTGGGTGGCCCGGTGGGGGAGCGGACCGGCAAGGTCGCGAAAACGGGCCAATAGGCCCATTTTCAAACAGACTCTGACATCCGGCGGAGGTCTCCGATGAGCCATGACCTGATTATCCGTAACAAGTCG
>JANQKO010000063.1 GCA_028281075.1 Alphaproteobacteria bacterium
CCTCAGAGCGTGTGAATGAATTACTCACGACCCAAAAGAAGCCGTCATGCTGGCGCAGGCCAGCATCCAGCGGCATCGCAACCTGTTGAAAAACAACAAGAAGTGGATCCTGGCCTTCGCCAGGATGACAACCTATTGAGGCTCCACACCTAGCCGTCGTCAACGGCGGCCTGGGCGGCGGCGAGGCGGGCGATGGGGACGCGGAAGGGCGAGCAGGAGACATAGTCCAGGCCGATGCCGTGGCAGAAGCGCACAGAGCGCGGATCGCCGCCATGCTCGCCGCAAATGCCGAGCTTAATGTCGGCGCGGGCATCGCGGCCACGTTCGGTGGCGATGCGCACCAGCTCGCCGACGCCGTCGATGTCGAGCGTCGTGAACGGATCGTCCGCCAGGATGCCCTGCTGCTGGTAGGTCTCCAGGAAGCCGGCGGAATCGTCGCGGCTGATGCCGTAGGCGGTCTGGGTCAGGTCGTTGGTGCCGAACGAGAAGAACTCGGCCGTGCCGGCGATCTCGGCCGCGCGCAGCGCCGCCCGCGGCAGCTCGATCATGGTGCCGACGAGATAGTCGACGGGCCTGCCCCTGGCGGCCGCGATGTCGGCCGCCACGGCGTCGATCCTGGCCTTCAGGATATCGAGCTCGGCCCGGGTGGCGATCAGCGGCACCATGACCTCGGGCGCCACGGTCTCGCCGCGCTCGTCGCCGACCGCCAGCGCCGCCTCGAAGATGGCACGCGCCTGCATCTCGTAGATCTCGGGATAGCTGATGCCGAGCCGGCAGCCGCGATGGCCCAGCATGGGGTTGAACTCGTGCAGGCGCTCGGCCCGCTGGCGCAGTCGGTCGGCGTCGAGGCCGGTCGCGGCGGCGAGCTCGGCCAGCTCGGCCTCGGTCTTGGGCAGGAACTCGTGCAGCGGCGGGTCGAGCAGCCGGATCGTCACCGGCAGGCCGGCCATGATGCGGAACAGGTCGACGAAGTCCTGCCGCTGCATGGGCAGGATCTTGTCCAGCGCGGCGCGGCGGCCGGCGGTGTCGTCGGCGAGAATCATCTCGCGCACGGCGAGAATGCGCTCGGCGTCGAAGAACATGTGCTCGGTGCGGCAGAGGCCGATGCCCTCGGCGCCGAAATTGCGCGCCGTCTCGGCGTCGGCCGGCGTCTCGGCGTTGGCCCGCACCCGCAGGCGGCGGATGCCGTCGGCCCAGGCCATGATGCGGCCGAAGTCGCCGGACAGCTCCGGCTCGACCGTCGCCACCTCGCCCAGCATGACCTCGCCACTGGCGCCGTCGAGCGTGATCACGTCGCCCTTCTTCAGCGTCTCGCCGTTCACCGCCATGGTCTGGGTGCGGTAGTCGATGCGCAGCATGCCGGCGCCCGACACGCAGGGCCGGCCCATGCCGCGGGCGACCACGGCGGCGTGGCTGGTCATGCCGCCGCGGCTGGTCAGGATGCCCTGAGCCGCGTGCATGCCGTGAATGTCCTCGGGGCTGGTCTCGACCCGTACCAGGATGACCTTGCCGCCATCGGCGGCGGCGGCCTCGGCCTCATCAGCGGTGAACACGATCCGGCCCGAGGCGGCGCCGGGGCTGGCCGGCAGGCCGCGCGCCAGCACCGTCTTGTCGGCGTCCGGATCGAGCGTCGGGTGCAGGAGCTGGTCGAGCGCGTCCGGGTCCATGCGCTTCACGGCCTCGGTCTCGCTGATCAGGCCCTCGTCGACCATGTCGACCGCGATCTTCAGCGCCGCCTTGGCGGTACGCTTGCCCGCGCGCGTCTGCAGCATCCAGAGCCGGCCCGACTGGACCGTGAACTCGATGTCCTGCATGTCGCGGTAATGCGCTTCCAGCCGCCGGTAGACGTCGACGAGCTGGCCGAAGACCGCCGGCATGGCTTCTTCCATCGACGCCTTGTCGTCGCCCGCGCGCTCGCGCGCGGTCTTGGTCAGATGCTGCGGCGTGCGGATGCCGGCGACCACGTCCTCGCCCTGGGCATTGATCAGGAACTCGCCGAAGAACAGCTTCTCGCCGGTGGACGGATCGCGGGTGAAGGCGACGCCGGTGGCGGAATCCTCGCCCATGTTGCCGAACACCATGGCCTGCACGTTGACCGCCGTGCCCCAGTCCTCGGGGATGTTGTGGAGCCGGCGGTAGGTCACCGCGCGTGGCACCTGCCACGAGCCGAAGACGGCGCCGATGGCGCCCCAGAGCTGTTCCGTCACGTCCTGCGGGAACGGCTTGCCATGCTCTTCGGCGACCTTCGCCTTGTAGGCGTCGATCAGCGCCCCGAGGTCGTCGGCCCCGAGCTCGGTGTCGAGGGTGACGCCGCGATCCTGCTTGTGCAGGTCGAGGATGTCCTCGAAGTGGTAGTGGTCGACGCCCAGCACGACGTCGGCATACATCTGAATGAAGCGGCGGTAGCTGTCATAGGCGAAGCGCGGATTGCCGGCGCGCGCCGCCAGGCCGGCGACCGTCTCGTCGTTCAGGCCCAGGTTCAGCACCGTGTCCATCATGCCGGGCATGGAGACGCGCGCGCCCGAGCGCACGGAGACCAGCAGCGGGTTGGCGGCGTCGCCGAACCTGGCGCCGACGATGCGCTCGATCCCGGCGACCGCGTCGCCGACCTGCTTCTCCATGCCGTCGGGATAGCAGCGGCCGTGCGCGTAGAAGGCGGTGCAGACCTCGGTGGTGATGGTGAAGCCCGGCGGCACCGGCAGGCCCAGGTTGCTCATCTCGGCCAGATTGGCGCCCTTGCCGCCCAGCAGGTCACGCATCTCGGCCCGCCCCTCGGCGGCGCCGTCGCCAAAGCCGTACACCCACTTGCCCATTGGCGTGACCCTATCCTTCGATCCGGCTGAAATCGGCCAACCTGCCGAACTGCACATCCACCAGCGAGAGCAGCTTCAGGCGATTTTCCCGCAGATTTGCTGAAGATGCGTTTACCGTCACCTGATCGAAAAACGCGTCGACATCGGGCCGCAGGCTGGCGAACGCCGTGAATGCGTCCCGGAAATTCTCGGATCTCAATGAATCGTTAACCCGATCCCGCACGGCGCCCAGATGATCGAACAGGCGGTTTTCCTCCGGCTGCGCGAACGCCGTGTCGTCGATCGTGTCGGCATCGAAATCGCGGCCGTCCTTCTTCGCCTCGATCCGCAGGATATTCGCGGCGCGGCGATGCGCCGTCAGCAGGTTGATGCCGTCGTCGGATTCGATGAAGGCGTTCAGCGCGTCGACGCGCGCCATCAGGCGGACCAGATCGTCCTGCCCCGGCAGCGCGAAGACGGCCGAGATCAGGTCATGACGCACCCCGCGTTCGCGCAGATGCACCTTCAGCCGGTCGGCGAAGAAGGCCAGCAGCCCGTCGGCATCGAGCCCGGCCGCCGTCTCGCCATGGAGCCGGCCGGCCGTCCGGAAGACCTCCAGCAGCGGCAGGCGCAGATCGTTCTCCAGGATCAGGCGGATCACGCCCAGCGCGGCGCGCCGCAGCGCGAACGGGTCCTTCGACCCCGTCGGCTTCTCGTCGATGGCGAAGAAGCCGACCAGCGTGTCGATCTTGTCGGCGAGCGCGACGGCGACCGACGTCGGCGCGGTCGGGCAGGTGTCCGACGGCCCGAGCGGCGAATAGTGCGCGGCGATGGCCTCGGCGACCGCGTCATGCTCGCCATCGTGCCGGGCGTAGTAGCGTCCCATGACGCCCTGCAGCTCGGGGAACTCGCCGACCATCTCGGTGGTCAGGTCGGCCTTGGCCAGGAGCGCGGCGGCGCGGCAGCGGTCGCGGTCGGCGCCGGGGATATGGCCGGCGAGCTCGCCCGCCAGCGCCTCCATGCGGTCGACCTTTTCGGCGAGCGTGCCGAGCCTGGCGTGGAAGACCACGTCGCGCAGCGCCGGCACCCGCTCTTCCAGGCGCCGCTTGCGGTCCTGGTCCCAGAAGAACCGGGCGTCGGCGAGCCGCGCCCGCAGCACGCGCTCGTTGCCGGCGACGATCCGCGCGCCGCCGTCCTCGGCCTCGAGGTTGGCGACGACGACGAAACGCGGCGCCAACCCGCCGTCGGCGCCGGTGAGCGAGAGGTATCTCTGATGCGCCCGCATCGACGTCACCAGCACCTCGGGCGGCAGCGACATGAAGTCGGCATCGATCCGGCCGATCAGCGTGACCGGCCATTCGACCAGGCCGGCGACCTCCTCCAGCAGCGCGTCGCCCCGGCTCAGCGTCAGCTTCTCGGCCGCCGCCAGGGCGTCGGCATCGGCCTCAATGCGTTCGCGACGTTCGGCCGCGTCCAGCATCACCCGCGCGGCCGTCAGCTTGTCGCGATAGTCGTCGAAATCCTTGACCGCGAAGACATCCGGCGCATGGAAGCGATGCCCCCGGGTCCGGTCCGCCGCCGTCAGGCCGGCGAACGATACCGGCACCACGGCGCCATCGAACAGGCAGAGGATATGATGCAGCGGCCGCACCCAGCGCGCCGGGCCGGCGCCCCAGCGCATGCTCTTGGGCCAGGGCAGGCTCGCCACCGCCTCGCCCAGCAGGGCCGGCAGCACGTCGGCCGTGGCCCGGCCCTCGCGCTCGATCACCGCGAACAGGAAGTCACCCTTGTCGGTGGCGCGGACCTCGCAGGCCTCGCGGGTCAGGCCGGCGGCGCGCAGGAAGCCCTGAATGGCCTTGTCCGGCGCGTCGGCGCGCGGACCCCGGCGTTCCTCGCGGACATCCGCCTGGGCGGCCGGCAGACCGTGCATCACCAGCGCCAGGCGGCGCGGCGTGGCGTAGGCCTCGGCCGCTTCGAACGTCAGGCCGGCCGATTTCAGACCGTCCGCCACCAGCCGCTTCAGGTCGGCGGCGGCGCGCGGCTGCATGCGTGCGGGGATTTCCTCGGAGAACAGCTCCAACAGCAGTTGCGGCATGGCGATCAGGTTCCGGCCGGCAGCTCGTTCTGGCTCTTCAACCAGGCTTCCGCGCTGACCTTGGACAGCGCCCGCACGCGGCCGATATAGGCCGCCCGCTCGGTCACCGAGATCACGCCGCGCGCGTCCAGCAGGTTGAACAGGTGGCTCGCCTTGATGCACTGGTCATAGGCCGGCAGCGCCAGGTCGGCGTCGGCCAGCGCCGCGCATTCTTTCTCGGCGTCCTCGAAGTGCCGGAACAGGGCCGCAGTGTCGGCGCGCTCGAAGTTATAGCCGGAGAACTCGACCTCGGCCTGCCTGTAGATGTCGCCGTAGGTGACCACGGCATTGCCGGCGCCACCGACCGTCCAGGTCAGGTCGTAGATGCTGTCGACGCCCTGCACGTACATGGCCAGCCGTTCCAGCCCGTAGGTCAGTTCGCCCGAGACCGGATGGCAGTCGAAGCCGCCGACCTGCTGGAAATAGGTGAACTGGCTGACCTCCATGCCGTCGCACCAGACCTCCCAGCCCAGGCCCCAGGCGCCGAGCGTCGGCGCCTCCCAGTCGTCCTCGACGAAACGGATGTCGTGGTTCTTCGGGTCGATGCCGATCTCGTAGAGGCTGCCGAGGTAGAGATCCTGGAAATCCAGCGGCGACGGCTTCATCAGCACCTGGAACTGGTAGTAGTGCTGCAGCCGGTTGGGGTTCTCGCCGTAGCGGCCGTCGGTCGGGCGCCGGGAGGGCTGCACATAGGCCACGTTCCAGGGCTTGGAGCCCAGCGACCGCAGCGTCGTCGCCCAGTGAAAGGTGCCGGCGCCGACCTCCATGTCGTAGGGCTGAACGATCACGCAGCCCCGCGCAGCCCAGTAGTGCTGCAAGGTCAGGATCAGGCCCTGAAACGTGTTCGGATCGCTGGCGCTTGACGCCGCCATGGCCGGACAGCCCTGGTGGTTCCGTGGATTGTGCGGCGCAAAATAACGGCGCCCCCGGTAGGGGTCAAGGCGGGCCCCGGAGGCCGCGTCAGCCCAGGCGCGGACAGTCGCCGCGGCCGCAGTTCCCGGCGTCGTCGGCGATGAAGCTGTCGCAGGCCGGACATTTCGACAGATCCACCGTCTCGACCTTCGGCGGCGACTTGGCCGTCGCCTTCTTCGCCTTCGGCGCCTTCGGCGCCTTCGCGGCCGTCGCGCCGACCCGGCGGCCGATCAGCTTCGCGCCGTAGAACACGACCGCGATCAGGACCAGCGTGAAGAGGATTTTCGAGAAGCTGAGCATGGCCTAAGCGTTGACAAGCCGGGCCCCGGCCGTCAAGGGGCGCGTCACAGGCCGAAGCGCGACCACAGCGCCCGGGTCTCGGCGGCGGCGAACAGGCCGTGGGCGAGATCGCCGGCGACGCCCTCCTCCCAGCTCGGCGTGGCGCCGATGCCGAGACGCCGCTGCAGCCAGCTCCGGCCGGCCTGCACCACCCGCAGCCTGACCTTGTCGCCGTAGCGCTCGCGCATCACGCCGCGCAGGTCGCCGACGCCGTCGATCAGGCCCAGCTCGAGCGCCTTCTCGCCGGTCCAGAAATCGCCGTTGAACAGCCGGCTCTCGTCGTCCTTCAGCCGCCCTTCCCGCCGCCGCCGGACATGCGCCTTGAAGGCCTCGTGCAGCTCGGCCTGGATCGTCTTCAGCCGCGCCACGTCGTCCGGGCTCTCGGGCAGGAAGGGGTCCAGCAGGCTCTTCTTCTCGCCTGCCGTGTAGAGCCGGCGCTTGACGCCGATCTTCTCGATCATCTCGGTAAACCCGAAGCCGGCCGAAATCACCCCGATGGAGCCGACGATCGAGGTGGCGTTGGCGTGGATCTCGTCGCCGGCACAGGCGATCCAGTAGCCGCCCGAGGCCGCCACGTCCTCGCAGAAGGCATAAACCGGCAGCTTCTTCTCGGCCGCCAGCGCGCGGATGCGGTCGTGGATCAGCGCCGACTGCACCGGCGCGCCACCGGGCGAGTTGATCGACAGCGCGACCGCCTTGATGCCCTTCAGCTTGAAGGCATGCTCGATGGCGCCGGCGAGCGCGGCCAGGTTCAGCGACGGCCGGAACGGCCCCTGCTGCGGCCCGATCACGCCGTGCAGGCGCAGCACCGCCACCACCGGCGGCCGGGCCCGCTTGATCGGGATCCACGAGCGGAGTGTGTCAAGCACCATGAGGGTCTAGATAATGCGCGGTCCCGAAGGCGGCAAGCGTCAGGACGGCTTCAGCGGCAATGCCGCGCCGTGTCGCAGGATGTCGTCCGCCGCCGCGGTATAGCGACCGTCGGGCCCGTGCAGCACCAGCCCGGGCGACAGCAGGCTCGGTCCCCGGCCGCCCTTGGTGGCCTGCACCAGCACGCGTTTCGCCGGCCGGTCGGCGCCGGGCCAGAGGGGAAAGACGATGATATCCCCGGCACGGTCCGCGAGACCTGCCAGCAGATCCGCCAGCCGTGCCGTGCGGTGAACGACGGTCAGGGTCCCGCCCGGCCGCAGGCGCGCGAGGCAGAACCGCAACCAGACCGTCAGATCGGCATCGCCTTCGATATGGGCGGCCGTCTTGCCCGGATCGTGCGCCGCCTGCGCCCGCCCGGCCTCGTAGAACGGCGGATTGCAGGCGACATGGTCGAACACGGCGGCCGCGATGGCAGCCGGCGGCCGACCGATATCGCCGGTCTCGACCGTGATACGGTCGCCGAGACCGTTCCGCGCGGCGTTTTCGCGGGCGAGATCGGCCAGCACCGGCTGCACTTCGATGCCGGTCACCTGAACGTGATCGGCCCGATAGGCGAGACAGGCCGCGACCGCGCCGACCCCGCAGCCGGCATCCAGCACATGCTCGTCGGCGCGCGCCGGCACGGCGGCCGCCAGGAACACGGCGTCCGAACCCGCCCGATAGCCGGTCAGTGGCTGCCGCAGACGCAGGCGGCCGTCGAGCAGGCCGTCCTCGCTGGTCCCGGCCGCGGCGCGGTCAGCGGCCGTCATGGGCGATATCGGCGTCGTCAAGGACGCGGCGGGCCCGGACGGCATCCTCGTCGATCACCATCAGGCGGCGGGAGATGGCGTTGATGCTGCCTTCGATGACGCTGGTATGCGCGTCCAGCACCACCGCCTCGATGCCGGCGTCCTTCAGCAGCGCCGTCAGCCAGGAGAGCCGCACCAGGTCGTTCGTGCGCAGCAGTTCGACCATCCAATTCCCGCGATCCGGCGATCCGCCGTTAACCCGCTGTTCCATCTGCGACATTCGGCCTCTTTGCCAAGCCGGATATCGGCCTATATGCTCGGTCGTGCGAGAAACGGGGTCAACCGGGATAAATACATTGGCCGATGTCATCGCGCTGTCCGACGATCGCGGGGCGCATAAGAAGGCAAACCTGGACAGGCTGCAAACGCTGGTCGCCGCCGACCTGACAAAGGTCAATCAGGTTATCGTCAACCGCATGGGCAGCCAGGTACCGCTGATCCCGCAACTGGCCGGCCATATCATCGCGGCCGGCGGCAAGCGCCTGCGGCCGCTGCTGACGCTGGCCTCGGCCCGCCTGTGCGGCTATGCCGGCGAACGGCATATCGAGCTGGCGGCCTGCGTCGAGTTCATCCATACCGCGACCCTGCTGCACGACGATGTCGTCGACGGCTCGGACCTGCGCCGCGGCAACGCCACTGCCAACGTGCTCTGGGGCAACCAGGCGAGCGTGCTGGTCGGCGATTTCCTGTTCAGCCGGTCGTTCCAGCTCATGGTCGAGGACGGCAGCCTCGACGTCCTGCGCATCCTGGCCAACGCGTCGGCCGTGATCGCCGAGGGCGAGGTCATGCAGCTCGAGACGGCGAACAACACCGAGACCACCGAGGATGCC
>JANQKO010000083.1 GCA_028281075.1 Alphaproteobacteria bacterium
GTTGATGCGAATTCCTTGGGCGCCCAGGCGCATCGCCGATTGGACCGCCCGCTTCATGGCCCGACGAAAAGCCACACGGCGTTCGAGCTGCTGGGCCACGTTCTCGGCCACCAGCTTGGCGTCGATCTCGGGCTTGCGGATCTCGACGATGTTCAGGTGCACGTCGCCGTTCGTCATCTTCGACAGATGCCGCCGCAGCTTCTCGATATCGGCGCCCTTCTTGCCGATGACCACGCCCGGCCGGGCCGAATGGATGGTCACGCGGGCGCGTTTCGCCGGCCGTTCGATCACGATCCGTGACAGGCCGGCCTGGCTCAGCCGCTCCTCGAGATAGTCGCGGATCTTGAGGTCTTCATGCAGCAGATCGGCATACTCGCCGGTCTGGGCATACCAGCGCGAGTCCCAGGTCCGGTTGATGCCGAGCCGCAGCCCGATCGGATTGACCTTCTGGCCCATTACTCAATCTCCTCGCGCTGCCGGACGACGATCCGGATCTGGCTGAACGGCTTCTGGATCTTGCCGACACGGCCACGGGCCCGTGCGCGCCAGCGCTTCATCACCATGCGCTTGCCGACGCTGGCCTCGGCCACGACCAGATCGTCCACATCGAGGTCGTGGTTGTTCTCCGCGTTGGCGATCGCCGACTCCAGGACCTTCTTGACGTCCTGCGCGATCCGGCGGCGCGAGAATGTCAGCTCGGCCAGCGCCGCATCGACCGGCATGCCGCGGATCGTCGCCGCCACCACGTTCAGCTTCTGCGGACTGATACGGATCATGTTGCCCACCGCCAGGGCCTCGTTCTCGGCCAGACGGCGTTCCGGTGTCTGCTTGCCCATCGCGATTACCCCCGCCGCGCCTTCTTGTCGGCGGTATGGCCATGAAAGGTGCGGGACGGCGCGAACTCGCCGAACTTATGGCCGACCATGTCCTCGTTCACCATCACCGGCACATGCTTGTGACCGTTATAGACGCCGAACGTCAGGCCGACGAATTGCGGCAGAATGGTCGAGCGACGGGACCAGACCTTGATCACGTCCTTGCGGCCGGAGCCGCGGGCTTCCTCGGCCTTCTTCAGCATATAGCCGTCGACGAACGGGCCTTTCCAGACTGAACGCGCCAACTGCTCTCTCCCTACTTCTTGAACCGCCGCCGGACGATCAGGCGGTCGCTCGGCTTCTTGCCGCGCGTGCGCTTGCCCTTGGTCGACTTGCCCCACGGCGTCACCGGATGACGGCCGCCGCTGGTGCGGCCCTCGCCGCCGCCGTGCGGGTGGTCGACCGGGTTCATCGCCACGCCGCGGACCGACGGACGCTTGCCCAGCCAGCGCTTGCGCCCGGCCTTGCCCAGCTTGATGTTCGAATTGTCCGGGTTCGACACGGCGCCGACGGTGGCCATGCAGTCGCCGTGCACCATGCGCTGCTCGCCGGACGACAGCCGCAGGATCGCCAGGCCGGCATCGCGGCCGACCAGTTGCACGTAAGTGCCCGCCGCGCGCGCGATCTGGCCGCCCTTGCCCGGCTTCATCTCGACATTGTGGACGATGGTGCCGATCGGCATGTTCTTCAGCGGCATGGCGTTGCCCGGCCGGACGTCGACCCGCTCGCCGGACATCACCTCGTCGCCGACCTGCAAGCGCTGCGGCGCCAGGATATAGGCCAGCTCGCCGTCCGCGTAGCGCAGCAGCGCGATGAACGCCGAACGGTTCGGATCGTATTCCAGCCGCTCGACCTTGGCCGCAACATCGAACTTGCGACGCACGAAATCGACGATGCGGTAGCGGCGCTTGTGGCCGCCGCCGCGCCGGCGCGCGGTGATCCGGCCCTGGTTGTTCCGGCCGCCCGAGCCCGACAGGCCGCGCGTCAGCGCCTTGACCGGCGCGCCCTTGTGCAGGCCCGCGCGGTCGACCAGGACCAGGCCCCGCCGCGACGGCGTCGTCGGATTGTAATGCTTCAAAGCCATCGGCTAGATCCCCGTCGTGACGTCGATACTGTGACCGTCTTCCAGCGTGATCACCGCCTTCTTCCAGTCCGGGCGCCGGCCCATGACGCCGCGAAAACGCTTCTTCTTGCCCTTGACGCGGATCGTGTTCACAGCCTTCACCTTCACCTTGAACAGCTCCTCGACGGCCTGCTTGACCTGTGGCTTGGTGGCGTCGATGGCGACCCGGAAGGTAATCTGGCCGTGTTCCGAGCCGAGGGTCGATTTCTCCGTGATCACCGGCCCCAGGATCGTCTGATACATCGCCTCTTGGATCATTTGAGCCGCGCCTCCAGCGCCTCGACGGCGGCCTTGGTCAGGGCCAGGTTGCCGCCACGCAGAATGTCGTAGACGTTGGCGCCGGCCACCGGCAGCACGCGCACATGCGGGATGTTGCGGGCCGCCTTGACCATGTTGCCGTCGAGCTCGGCGCCGTCGATGATCAGCGCCTTCTCCAGGCCCAGCTTGGTCAGCTTGTCGACCAGCGGCTTGGTCTTCGGCTCGTCCAGCGCGGCGGTATCCAGGACCGTCAACTCGCCGGCGGCCTGCTTCGCCGACAGCGCCAGCTTCAGGCCCAGGCGCCGCACCTTCTTGGGCAGCTTGATCGCATGGTCCCGCACCACCGGTCCGAAGGCGACGCCGCCGCCCCGGAACTGCGGCGCCTTGCGGTTGCCCACGCGTGCCCGGCCCGTGCCCTTCTGCTTCCAGGCCTTGCCGCCCGAACCGGTGATTTCGCTGCGCTGCTTGGTCTTGTGGCTGCCCTGCCGGCGCTTGGCGAGCTGCCAGTTGACGACACGATGCAGGATGTCGGCGCGCGGCGCGAGGCCGAACACCGCCTCGTCCAGCTCGATGCTGCCGGCCTTCTTGTTCTCAAGCGTTTTGACGTCGGCCTTCATCGCGCTCAATCCTTCTGCTCGGGCGCGTCTTTGGCCGGCGTCGCGGCGGCATCCTCGGCCGGCGCATCATCCGCCACCGTTTCGTCGGCGGCCGTCTCGGCCGGCGCTTCCGGCGCCGCGGCAGCCCTGAGCGCGCCCGGGAACGGCACGCCGTCGGGCAGCGGACGCTTCAAGGCATCGCGCACCAGCACCCAGCCGCCTTTCGGCCCCGGCACCGCGCCCTTGACCAGCACGACGCCGCGGTCGACGTCGGTCTCAACGACTTCGAGATTCTGCACCGTCACCCGGCTGGCGCCGAGATGGCCGGCCATCTTCTTGCCCTTGAAGACCTTGCCCGGGTCCTGGCACTGGCCGGTGGAACCATGCGAGCGGTGCGAAATCGACACGCCATGGCTGGCCCGGAGACCGCCGAAGCCCCAGCGTTTCATGGCGCCGGCGAAGCCCTTGCCGATCGAGGTCGCGCTGACATCGACGTGCTGGCCGCTGATGAAATGTTCCGCCGTCAACTCGGCGCCGACATCGATCAGGGCGTCGTCGGCGACCCGGAATTCGGACAGGCGCTGCTTCGGCTCGACTTCGGCCTTGGCGAAATGGCCGCGCATGGCTTTGGTGACATTCTTGGTCTTGGCCTTGCCGACGCCAAGCTGCAGCGCCGTATAGCCGTCACGGTCGGCCGTGCGCTGCGCCACGACCTGGCAGTTGTCGATATGCAGGACGGTGACGGGC
>JANQKO010000096.1 GCA_028281075.1 Alphaproteobacteria bacterium
TTACGACGACGACGATTGTTGACAGCGACGGGCGCCGGTCGGCGCCCTACGCCTCACATCCTCACATACTCGAAATCGATCGGTTGGTTGTTGATGCCGCGGGCGGGTGGGGCGATCCAGGCGGCGTATTTGCCGGGCTCGACGACCTGGTGCATGAGGCTGGCGACGAAGGCCTCGTCCTCGGCGGTGGGGGGCCAGGTGTCGCGGTTGGCGTTCCAGTCTTCAGCCGCGATCAGCTTGCCGTCGGGCGTGACGGCGATGTCGGCGAAGCTGCCGATGGCGCGGTGGAAGGCGCGGTGGGGCAGGGTCAGCGTGAAATCGACGCCGGCGTCGGCGATCACCTTGTTCCAGCGGTTCACGCCGCGCTGGCAGTCGGCGACGTAATCGTCGCGCAGGGCCTCGTTGACCGTGGTCAGCGCCGGCGCGTCTGATGTCTCGAAGCGGCCGTCACGGCATTCGAGGATCGGGTAGGTGGCGTGCGCCAGCTTGTGGTCGTCCTTCCGCTTGCCCTCCTGGAACCGGCCCTTGATGCCCATGGTGTAGTAGTTGGCGGCGTTGGTCGACAGCTCGGAGCCGAACAGGTCGAGCGAGACCGAGAAGTGGAAGTTGAGATACTTCTGCAACAGCGACAGCGGCACGCCGCCGTGCGGGCGCACGTCCTCGGTGTCGTACTCGCGCATCAGCTCGCAGGTGCGCTGGACGACGCGGCCGATGCCGGTCTCGCCGACGAACATGTGGTGCGCCTCCTCGGTCAGCATGAAGCGGCAGGTGCGCGACAGCGGATCGAAGCCGGACTCGGCGAGGCTCGCGAGCTGGAACTTGCCGTCGCGGTCGGTGAAGAAGGTGAACATGTAGAACGACAGCCAGTCCGGCGTCTTCTCGTTGAAGGCGCCGAGGATGCGCGGCTTGTCCGCGTCGCCGGACGAGCGCTCCAGCAGCATGTCGGCTTCCTCGCGGCCGTCGCGGCCGAAATAGGCCTGCAGCAGGTAGACCATGGCCCAGAGGTGGCGGCCTTCCTCGACGTTGACCTGGAACAGGTTCCGCAGGTCGTAGAGCGAGGGGCAGGTGGCGCCGAGATGGCGCTGCTGCTCGACCGAGGCCGGCTCGGTGTCGCCCTGGGTCACGATCAGCCGGCGCAGCACGCCGCGATACTCGCCCGGCACGTCCTGCCAGGCCGGCTCGCCCATATGGTCGCCGAAGCCGATGCGGCGGTCGGCCTCGGGATCGGTGAGGAAGATGCCCCAGCGGTAGTCCGGCATCTTCACGTAGCCGTAGTTGGCCCAGCCGCCGGGCTCGACGCTGACGGCGGTGCGCAGATAGACGTCGTAGCCCTGATACTCGGTCGGGCCGCGGTCGCCCCACCAGTCGAGATAGGCCGGCTGCCAGCCTTCCAGCGCCCGCTGCAGGCGGCGGTTGTCCGAGAGGTCGACATTGTTGGGGATGCGGTCCTGGTAGTCGATGGCCATTGGCGTCAAGCCCTCTTCAGGTCGAAGTCGTGTCGTTTGCCGGTGCCGTAGACGCTGAGCGCGCCCGCCGCGCCGACGGCGTTGGGCCGCTGGAAGATCCAGTTCTGCCAGGCCGACAGCCGGGCGAAGATCTTGGTCTCCATGGTCTCGGGCCCGCCGAAGCGGAGGCTGGCTTCCATGCCGGTCAGCGCGTCGGGCGAGAAGGCCGCGCGCTCCTCGATGGCGATGCGGACCTCGTCGTCCCAGTCGATGTCGTCGGGCGCGAAGGTGACGAGGCCGAGCGCCTCGGCCTCGGGCGCCTCAAGCTCGGCGCCGATCGCTTCGCGCGCCGCGGTCTGCGCACCATCGTCGTCGAGGAAGCGGCTGGCGATGCGCGAGAGGCCGTTCGGCATGGGGTAGGGGCCGTCGTTCATGGCCGAGAGGATGATCTTGGCCGGCGGCCGGTTGTCGCCCTCGAAGCGGCCGTCGAGCATGTAGCTGCGGTCGGCGGCCAGCGCCAGCTCGAACAGCGTGCCGGCGAAGCAGCTTCCGGGCTCGATCAGCGCGAAGATCGAGCGCGCGCTGACGTCGAGGCGTTTCAGCACGCGCTTCAGGTAATGGGTGACCTCGGCGACGAACCAGTCGCCGGCCTTGTCGGCCAGCACCTCGTCATGGGCCAGCACCAGGGCCGGGTCGCCCGCGGTCTTCAGCAGCCAGGTGCCGATTTCGGTCTCGTTCAGGCGCAGGTGCAGGATCGCGTCGTCGAGCTCGCGGGCGAGCCTGAGCGGCCAGAAGTCGGCGCCCTGGGCGATGTCGGGCGCGGCCGTCGGGCCGTTGACGGTGATCTCGGCCGTGCGCAGGGCGCGGTCGATCTCGACCGACAGCGTGCCGTAGGTCAGGCGGTCGCCGGCGATCTCGCGCGCCAGCGGCGGCAGCGCCACGCCCCTGGCGTCGGCGGGGCGGGGGCTGGCGGTGGCGATCTCTTCGGCCCGCGCGCGCACGCCGTCGTGCCATTTCGAGCGCGGGATCAACTCGTCGACGAGGCGCCAGTCGACGGCGCGCTTGCCGCGGATGCCTTCCTCCAGCGTGCAGAAGAAATCACAGCGGTCGCGGCGCACGCGGCGCTTGTCGGTGAGGCGCGTGAGGCCGCCGGTGCCTGGCAGCACGGCGAGCAACGGCACCTCCGGCAGCGCCACCGAGGTGGCGCCGTCGTCGGCCAGGATGATGTGGTCGCAGGCCAGCGCCAGCTCGTAGCCGCCGCCGGCGCAGGGGCCGTTGACGGCGCAGACATAGCGCTGGCCGGAATGGGCCGTCGCGTCCTCGATGGCGGCGCGGGTCTCGTTGGTGAACTTGCAGAAATTGACCTTATGGTCGTGCGTCGATCCGGCCAGCATGCGGATGTTGGCGCCGGCGCAGAACACCCGGTCCTTGGCCGAGGTGAGCACGACGCAGCCGACCTCGGGATGCTCGAAACGCAGCCGCTGCACGGCGTCGTGCAGCTCGATATCGACGCCGAGGTCGTAGGAGTTGAGCTTCATCTCGTAGCCGTCGCGCAGCCCGCCGTCCTCGGCGACGTCCATGGCCAGCGTCGCCACCCGGCCGTCGATGCTGAGCTTCCAGTGCCGGTACCGCCCCGGCTCGGTCCGAAAATCGATCATCTCGCGCCCCAGTCGCATCCCCTTCCCCACGACCGGAAGTATAGTGCATATCCGAGGGCCGGCAAGAATTATGTCGCATGTCGGCGGTCGGCACCGCCAGAAAACGACAAAAATCTCAAATTGTGAATATTCGTTAGAGGCGTGCCGAGACGGAGATGCCGATCACCCGGGGCTCGCCGAGCGTGTCGAAGGCGTCGTTGCGCCGCCGCTCGATATATTCGCGGTCCAGCAGGTTGCGCGCGTAGACGAAGGCGGCCCAGCGATCGGTCTCGTAGCCGAGGCGGCCGTTGACGATGAAATAGGAATCGCTCTCGTCGGCCGACCGGTTCTCGGCGCTCTCGAAGACGTTATCGGTGAAGCTGCCGACCAGGTCGACGAAGACGCCGTTGTCGAAATGGTAGGTGCCGCCCAGCGACCCGGTCCATTTCGGCGCGTGGGGGAACTCGTTGCCGCCCAGGTCCTGGCCGTTCTGGATGAAGTCGATGAAACGGGTGCGCGAGAAGCCCAGGTTGGCGAACAGGTTCAGGCGGTCGGTCGGCAGCCATTCGGTCTCGACCTCGAAGCCGTAGAGCTCGGACTTGCCGGCGTTCTCCACCCGGCCGTCGATGAAGCCGATCGGGCCGGGTACGAAGACCTGCTGGTCCGTCCAGTCGGTGAAGAAGGCGTTCGCGTTGGCGACGACGCGGTCGTTGGCCCAGGTCGAGCGGAACGAGAGCTCGTAGTTCGTGGTGTATTCCTCGTCGAACTCGTATGCGCCGATCGAGCTGATCCCGCTGCCGCCCGACCGGTAGCCGCGCTGGATCGTGACGCCGGTGCTGACGTCGTCGGTCCAGTGGTAGGTCAGCCCGGCCTTCGGCAGGAAGGCGGCATAGCTGGTCTTCGATTCCGTCGGCGGCTGCGAGGAGAGCTGGACCGAGTCGAGCACCAGCGTCTGAAACTGCACGTCGTCGCGTTCCTCGTAGTCGTAGCGGGCGCCGAGCGTGACGGTCCAGCGGGCGGCGAAGCGGTAGTCCAGCTCGCCGAAGACGGCATAGTTCTCGACGTCCGTGTCCTGGCCGTTCGAGAAGACGACGGTCTGGCCGGGCGGCGGGAAGCCGAACAGCGCCGCCGGCGTCACGGCGGCGAAATCGAGGTCCGTCGAGATGTCGGAATAGTAGGCGCCGACGGTGCCGGTGAGGCGCTCGCCGCCGTAGCTGGCGCGGACTTCCTGGCTGACGTTCGTGTCCTCGATCGTGCGCTCGCCGGTGCCGGCCTCGGCGGCCGTGCCGTCGGCGTCCTGGAAGGTGCGGTAGTCGGTCCGCAGGTAGCTGCTTTCGGAGAACAGCGACAGGCCGCGGCCGAGGTCGTAGGTCAGCCGCAGGTTCGAGATGTTGTTGGCGGCTTCCTCGATGCTCTTCTCGTCGGCCGTGCTGACGGCCCTGGTCCCGGTCACCGAGGACTGCACGCTGGCCGTGCCCAGTTGATTGTCCGAGTAGGAATGGCCGAGGATCACGTCCAGCCTGTCGGTCGGCCGGACGCGGAGCTTGGCGCGCAGCGTCTGCAGCTCGCGCCGGGCGTAATCGTCCTCGTGCCGGGTCGTGTTCTCGATGAAGCCGTCGGTGCCGGACTGCTCGCCTGACAGCCGCAGGGCGATCCTGTCGTCGACGAGGGGCACGTTGACGGCGGTGGCCAGCCGATGCTCGTCGAACCGGCCGACATCGGCCCGGCCCTTGATCTCGTGCGCGAAGCCGGGGTCCTTGCTGCGGATGCTGATGGCGCCGGCGAGCGCGTTGCGGCCCTGCTGGGTCGATTGTGGCCCGCGCAGGACCTCGATCTGGCCCAGGTCCCAGGTGCTGAACGCGCCGGTGCGCGATCCCTGCGCCGTGACGTAGCTGGCGCCGTCGACATTGACGTCGATGACCAGCCCGCTGCCGGCCCCGGCGACGCTGCGGGACTCGATGCCGCGAATGGTGACGCCCAGCCCGCCGAGGGCGGTGTAGACGTTCGCGGTGCGGTCGAAGATGTCGTCGAGCCGCGTGTCCGTGCTCTGGTCCAACTCGTCGCCGGTATAGACGGCGACGCTGGCCTGGGTTTCCTGCAGGTCGCGCCGCTGAAGCTGGCTGGTCACGGTGATGGGCTGGAGCCGCAGCGGGTCGCGGTCCCGCGCGTCCGCGCGTTCCAGCGTCACCGTATCGCCGCCGGTCAGGCGGTAGGCGAGACCGGTGCCCGCGAGCAGCAGGCCGAGCGCCTGTTCCGGCGTGTGGGTGCCCCGCACGCCGTCGGTCCGCAGCGCCGCAGTCATGCCGGCCGCATAGAGAAGCTGCAGGTCGGCCTGCTGCGAAAAGGCGAGCAGGGCCGATTGCAGGTCGCCCGCCGGGATCGTGAAGGCACGCGTTCGGGACGTGTCCGCCTGGGCGAGAATCCGGTCGTCGGACCCGGCAGCGGCCGGAGGCGCATGCCGGTCGACGGCGAGCGCGGGCGCCGCCGCCGCGAGCATCAGCGCCGATACGGCAAGCGCCGGTCCGCATGGCCTCGCCGGCCGAAGCCGTGCGGTATCTTTGCCTGCGCTGCCGCGCGGGCCGTTCCGCCAAGTCATCGGGCTTACCCCCCCCTTCGAACTGAACCGGTTTCGGGCGGGTTCCCTTTTGGCAAACGCGCGCCGCTGTTGGGTTAGACCGGGGACGGCGGCGAACTCCTGACGTCGGGGCCGTGATTTTTTCCGTGGGCGGCGGACGGCCGGTCCGCCGGGGCTCAGGATCGGCCGCGCAGCAGCGTCAGGTAGGGCGTGATCCGGACCACGTCGACGTCGAGGGTCGTCTCGATCGCCGCCAGCGTGGCGTCGGTGTCGCGCAGATTGAACACGCCGGTGAAGCGCGCGCCGGCGACGTCCGCGTCGAGGAACAGGATGGCGCCGGGCCGGTAGCGGTCGATCTCGCCGACGACGTCGCGCAAGGGACGGTCCGCGAAGACCAGCTTGCCCCGGCGCCAGGCCGTCATGGCGGTGACGTCCGCCGGGCCGACCTCGATCTGCCCACTGTCCCCGACGCGCGCCGCCTGGCCGGCGCCCAGGACCGGACCGTCGTTCGGGCCCGCGCCGCCGGGCAGGCGGGCGACGCGCACGCGTCCCTCGGCGACCGCGACGGTGGCCGACCGGCCGCTTTCGGCGACGTTGAAGGCGGTGCCGACGGCGCGGGCGAGGCCCGGGCCGGCCGCGACCTCGAAGGGGCGGCCGGGGTCCGGGCGCACGGTGAAGAACGCTTCGCCGCGCAACAGCGTGATCCGGCGGCGTCCCTCGGTGATGTCGACGGCGAGCGCCGTGTCGGTGTTCAGCTCGACCAGCGAGCCGTCCGGCAGCGTGACGTCGCGGATTTCACCGACCGCCGTCACCTGGTCGGCGCGCAGCCAGTCGAGGCCGCCGGCCGGCCACAGGCCGACGGCGGCGACCAGCACGAGGCCGGCGGCCAGCGCCGCGTAGGGCGCCGGCCGGTGGCGCCGCGGCCGCGCCGCTGGGGCCTGGCGGGGGCCGGGGCCCGGGCGCCCGC
>JANQKO010000103.1 GCA_028281075.1 Alphaproteobacteria bacterium
CTGGCCGAGGCCGCCACGCTGAAGTCGTTGAACTTCTGCACGTAGTTGGCGCTGATCTCGATGACTTCGGACTGCTGGCCGGCGTTTTCCTCGCTCTGGAAGCCCGAATAGGTGCCGCCACAGCTACCGGAACCGGTCGACTGCGAACGCTCTTCGCAGTTGTCGGGCGTGTACGACGCGCTCAGCTCGAAGCCGAAGAAACGCGGCGTGAAGTAGGTCAGCTTCTCCGCGTCCGACGTCATGTTCGGCGGCGTCGCGGTGGAGTTGATCCCGCCCGGCGCGGCCCAGATCCGGAAGTTCGGCGAGTTCAGGCCGAGACCGACGGACTTGGTGCCACGGTGCTGCAGGTAAGCGCCGGAGTTCTCCGCGCCGATGTTGACGCGGCCCCAGGCACCCTCGAAGTAGATGAAGGACTCGTCGATCTGGTCCGTGCAGGTCTCGGCTTCGAGCTGCACCTGGACACCGACCTCGAGACCGTTGTCGAGCGTGGTCTTGCCGTTGAAGATGATTTCACCCTCGCGGAACACACCATGCTCGCGACGGTCAGCAGCACCCTCACCGGCACCGTCGTCCTCGTCGCCAACGGCGAAGACGGCTTGGAAATAGCCCCCCACGCCGAGCTGGATCTTGTCGGCCGCAAACGCACCGTTGGCCAAGCAACCCGCGGCCACCAGCGCCGTTGTGCCGTACAACAGCTTCTTCATTGCAATGTACCTCTCTGATGTCGTCGTCTTACGCGTAAAACGATGTCGCTAGTACTGGGTTGGATTGTCTCGTTAACCCAACGGTATAGAGCCGATCCCATATCTAAAGGTCAAGCGCCAGGCCCTTTGGATTGTGTCGAAAATCGCGCACTGTTGCGAATGCGCAACATGGCGAAATCGGGCCGAACGCGCCCGATTCGCGACGCGCCGGCCCCGTATTCCATGGTCCGGAAGAAAACGGGGCGGCCGGAGCCGTATCTCAGGCTGACGACGTCGTCGTCACTGTCGCCGCCGCCGAGACCGTTGTCGAGCTTGGTCTTGCCGTTGAAGATGACCTCCACCTCGCGGAAGACCGCGTTGAAACAGCCCCCGGCACCGAGCTGGATCTTGTCGGCCGCAATGGCGCCATTGTGCCGTATAACAGACGTCGTATTGAACCGTACCCCGCCCGTGATTGGTTGCGCTCGTGACACGATTGTAAAATTGGCTCGATTATCCGCAACCAGACCGGGCACATGGAGCATCGCCGGCATGAGGAAAGAAACGACGGTAACTCGAAATAGAGGAGGCCGTTCCATGAAAGAAATACGACAGCCGGACGCGGCGCCCCCGCCGCCCACGGCATCGCGGCGCCGCTGAGCGGAGACCGCCCGTGCCCCTGTCCTTCCTGGTGATCGACGACTTCTATACCGATCCGCACGCGATCCGGCGGACGGCACTGTCGCTGGACTACCCCGAGCCGAAGAGTCCGCCGAACTTCCCCGGCCGCAATTCCCGGCAGAAGCTGCTGGTCAAGGGCATCGAGGAGATCGTCTCCGGCCTGCTGAACGAACCGCTGGTCGGCAGCACCCGCGACGCGCACGGCCATTGCCGGATCTCGCTGGCGGCCGACGACGCCAGCCGCCGCTACTACGTGCATATCGATCCGACCGCCGACTGGTCGGGCATTCTCTACCTCAGCCTGCCGGAGCACTGCCGGGGCGGCACCGAGTTCTTCCGCCACAAGGCCCTGGACAGCGACCGGGCGCCGATCTATCCGCACGAGATCGAGGCCCTGGGCGCCGGCAGCTACCCGGAGGCCGCCGACCGGATCATCCAGCGCGACAGCAACGACCTGTCGAAATGGGATCACCTGATGACGATCCCGATGCGGTTCAACCGGCTGATCCTGCTGCGCCCCTGGCTGTGGCACACGGCCGGACCGTCGTTCGGGGACAGCCTGGAGAACGGCCGCCTGGTGCAGCTCTTCTTCTTTACCCGCAAGCCGGCCGGGGACTGAACGGCGCGGGCCATGGGCGCGATCATCTGGCTCGCCTCCTATCCGAAGTCCGGCAACACCTGGCTGCGGGCCTTCCTGCATAACCTGCTGACCAACCCGCGGACGCCGGCGCGGCCGGACGAGCTGGCCCGCTTCACGCTCAGCGAGAACGACAAGGGCTGGTACGACCGGGTCAACGGCGCGCCGGTCGACGGCCTGGGCTCGGCGGAGACGATCCGCATGCGGCCGGCCGTGCACCGGCTGATGACCGCGAGCGGCCCGGATTCCGTGTTCGTCAAGACCCACAGCTATCTGGGCGAGGCGCACGGCACGCCGCTGATCAGCATGGACGTCACCGCCGGCGCCATCTACGTGGTGCGCAATCCGCTGGACGTGGTGCTGTCGATGACCGCGCATTACGGCATCGATGTCGCGCGGGCGATCGAGACCATCAACACGCCGCGGGAATCGGTCGCCGACGCCGCCCACGTGGTCGAGGTCATGGGCACCTGGAGCCGGCATGTCGAGAGCTGGACCGCGCGGCCCAATCCCGGCCTGCTGGTGGTCCGCTACGAGGACCTGCTGGCCAAGCCGCGCAAGCATTTCAGCGCCGTCGCCGGCTTTCTCGGCCTGAAGCCGTCACGCGAGCGCCTGGACCGGGCGATCCGGTTCTGCGCCTTCAAGACCCTGCGGCGCCTGGAGGAGCGCCACGGCTTTCGCGAGCGCAGCCCGAACGCGCCACGGTTCTTCCGCACCGGCCGGGCCGAGCAATGGCGGGAAAAGCTGGCGCCGGAGCAGGTGCGGCGGATCGTCGAGGCGCACCGCGAACAGATGTCGCGCTACGGCTATGTCCCGGAGGGCTTCTGAACGCGCCCGGAATCGCTTCGGCGACGGCCTTGCCGGCCCGCCGGCCGCCGCGCGATCATGCCTTTCGGTCGGCGGGAAGATGCGCTAAGACTTGCCATTCCGTCGGCGGTCTTTACCTCGCCCGCGGCCGGTTCGGCGTCCGCCGGGGGGGACGCGCCGGCGCCGGCGGTGAACGAGCGATCGAACACGCACGATGACGAAGGTCATGAGCATGCGAAACCTACTACGGACGAGCGGCGTCGTGGCCAGCGCGGCGGCGGTGTTTGTGCTGATCGGGTGCGAGAACGTGCCGGTCGAGTACGGCAACTATCCGCGCAAGGAATATGGCCGCCCGGTCAGCGATCCCTCGCAGCCGCGCGAAACCGTGTTCGGCCCCGGCGGCATCAACTTCCTCGGCGGCAACGAGGCGCCGGAAGGCGCCGCGACCGGTACCGGCGGCGGCATCGGCGTCAACAGCTTCCTGTGGCGCGCCTCGCTGGACACGCTGGCGTTCATGCCGCTGGCATCGGCCGATCCGTTCGGCGGCGTGATCATCACCGACTGGTACAGCCCGCCGGAAACGCCGAGCGAGCGGTTCAAGATGAACATCTACATCCTGGATACCCGGCTCCGCGCCGACGGGCTGAAGGTGGCGGTGTTCCGGCAGGAGCGCGGCGGCGCCACGCAGTGGGCCGACGCCGCGGTCACGCCGCAAACCGCGGTCCAGCTCGAAAACGCCATCCTGACGCGGGCGCGGCAGCTCCGGATCGACGCCTTCGCGCAATAGGGCCGGCTTCCGGCCGCCATCACCGCGCGATCCCGACGCGTCGGCGGCGTCCGTGACAACCAGCAATGACAACCAACGACGGCCACCGGCCGGACAACCGAGGACCAGGCGCCATGTCGCGCTACAACGCTAAGGAAACGGAAACCAGGTGGCAGGCCGAATGGGCGGCGCGCGGCACCTTCGCCGCCAGCGAGGATCGCGCGGCGCCGAAATACTACGTGCTGGAGATGTTTCCCTATCCGTCCGGGCGCATCCATATGGGCCACGTCCGCAACTACACCATGGGCGACGTGGTGGCGCGCTACAAGCGCGCCCGCGGCTTCAACGTGCTGCACCCGATGGGCTGGGACGCCTTCGGCCTGCCGGCCGAGAACGCGGCGCTGGACAACCGCGTGCATCCGGCGAAATGGACCTACGAGAACATCGACCATATGCGCGGCCAGTTGAAGTCCATGGGGCTGTCGCTGGACTGGGACCGCGAGCTGGCCACCTGCGATCCGGAATACTATGCCCAGCAGCAGCGGATCTTTCTCGATTTCCTGCGCGCCGGCCTGGTCTACCGCAAGGAAAGCTGGGTCAACTGGGATCCGGTCGAGCAGTCGGTGCTGGCGAACGAGCAGGTGATCGACGGGCGCGGCTGGCGCTCGGGCGCGGCCGTGGAACGGCGGCAATTGTCGCAATGGTTCCTGAAGATCACCGATTTCGCCGACGAGCTGCTGACGGCGCTGGACGGTCTGGACCGCTGGCCGGACAAGGTGCGCAGCATGCAGCGCAACTGGATCGGGCGCTCGGAGGGCCTGCGCCTGCGCTTCGACGTCGACGGCGGCGATCCGATCGACGTCTTCACGACGCGCCACGACACGATCTTCGGCGCCAGCTTCCTGGCCCTGTCGCCGGAACATCCGCTGGCCGCGCGGCTGGCCGCGGACAATCCCGGGCTGACCGACTTCATCGCCGAATGCCGCAAGGGCGGCACCAGCGAGGAGGAGATCGAGCGCGGTGAGAAGCTGGGCTTCGATACCGGCCTGACGGCCAGGCATCCGTTCCGCGACGGCCAGGAGCTGCCGGTCTACGTGGCCAACTTCGTGCTGATGGAATACGGCACCGGCGCCATCTTCGGCTGTCCGGCGCACGACCAGCGCGACCTGGACTTCGCGCGCAAATACGGCCTGCCGGTGGTGCCCGTGGTGGTGCCGGCGGATGCCGATCCGGCGAGCTATGAGATCGGCACGGAGGCCTATAAGGGCCCGGGCCGGATGGCGAATTCGACGTTCCTGGACGGCATGACCATCGAGGCGGCGAAGAACGAGATCGCCGACCGGGCCGAGGCGGCCGATTTCGGCGAGCGCAAGGTCAACTTCCGTCTGCGCGACTGGGGCGTGTCACGGCAGCGCTATTGGGGCTGTCCGATTCCGGTGATCCACTGCGATGACTGCGGCATCGTGCCGGTGCCGGAAGCCGATTTGCCGGTCCAGCGGATTG
>JANQKO010000106.1 GCA_028281075.1 Alphaproteobacteria bacterium
TCGGGCGCCAAGGGCGGCGTGACCGAGGGCTACTACGCCATGACCTCGTTCGAGATCGCCTATCCGGACGATCCGCGGCCGACCGTGCAGAACTTCGTCAAGAGCTATCGCGACCGCTTCGGGAAGGACCCGAACGGCGCGGCCCAGCTCGGCTATGCCGGCGCCGACATGCTGGTCTTCGCGCTCGACAAGGCGGGCAAGGACCTGACCGTCGACGCGCTGGTCACCGCGCTCGAGGGCATCAGCAACTACCGCGACCGCTTCGGCGGCCCGACGCTGGGCTTCGGGCCGGACAGGCGCCGGGGCACCAACGCCGCGTTCCTGGCGCAGGTGCAGAACGGCCGCTGGGTCAGGCTCAGTGACAGCATGAGCTACTGATCGTATCTATCACAGGCCAACGGCGGCCCGGGCGGTGAGCGCCCGGGCCGTCTGCCATTACGGGAGGAGACTGGACCATGAGCGGTGTGCTGGACGGCGTGCGGGTACTGGATTTCGGGCGCTATATCGCCGGCCCCTATTGCGCGACCATGCTGTCGTTCCTCGGCGCCGAGGTGATCCGCATCGAGCGCGTCGCCGGCAGCGAGGACCGCTACACCACGCCCGTGGGCGAGGGTGCCGGCGCGCTGTTCCTGCAGGTCAACTGCAACAAGCGCGGCCTGACGCTGAACCCGATGAAGCCCGAGGGCCGCGAGATCGTCGCCAAGCTGGTCGCCACCGCCGACGTCATCGTCGCCAACATGCCGCCGAAGGCGCTCGCCGACATGGGGCTCGACTATGCCAGCGTCAGCGACATCAAGCCCGACATCATCCTGACCACCAACACCTGCTACGGCACCGGCGGACCGTACAGCGACCGTGTCGGCTTCGACGGCATCGGCCAGGCCATGTCGGGCGCCATGTACATGTCCGGTCCGGCCGACGAGCCGGTCAAGAGCAACTCGCCCTGGATCGACTTCGCCAGCGCCATGTCGGCGGCCTACGCGACGCTGGGCGCGCTGATGGAGCGCGACCGCACCGGCAAGGGCAAGCAGGTCGAAACGGCGCTGGTCGGCACCGGACTCACGATCGGCAATTCGGTGCTGATCGAGCAGGCGGTGATCGAGCGTGACCGGATCGCCAGCATGAACCGCAGCCAGACCTCGGGCCCGGCCGATACTTTCCGCACCGGCGACGGGCGCTGGATCCTGGTGCAGACCGTGGGCGATCCCATGTTCAAGCGCTGGTGCGACCTGATCGGCGAGGACCATTGGCTCGGCGATCCGCGCTTCAAGGACGACATCTCGCGCGGCGACAACGGCGAGGTCATCAGCGCCCGCATGGCCGAATGGTGCGCCGAACGCACGCTGGACCAGGCGCTGGCCGCGCTGGAAGCGGCGCGCATTCCGGCCGGCCCGGTCTATTCGCCACAGGAAGCGCTCGACGACCCGCATATCCAGGCCATGGGCTTCATGCGGCCGACCGCCTATCCCGGCGTCGCGGTGCCGCCGCCGGTCGCCGGCGCGCCGTTCCGGCCGACGGCCCATGACAGCGGCGTCCGCCATCGCGCTCCGACGCTGGGCGAGCACACGCAGGAGATCCTGACCTCGCTGGGCTATGGCGCCGACGAGATCGCGGCGCTGCGGAAAAAGCGGGTGGTGTGAGCGCCGCCGCCGGCTGTCACGTGAAATTCGGCTCCGTGGGCTATGATCCGCCGGATGATTCGATCACGACAGGCGGAAGGGACCGGGCGTGGCCCGCAAGGCTGAGAAGCCCGCGAGCGCGGTCAGCCTGACGGCCGTCGTCGTCGCCGTCACCGACGAGGTGCCACGGGTGCTGGTCGCCCGGCGCATGCGGCACGATCTGGCGACGCCGGCGCAGCAGGGCGCGACGGCCATGCCGGGCGATAGTCCGGACACCCTGCCTTACGGTCCCTTCGATCCGGCCCGGCACCGCACTCTGGAACTGGGCCTGCGCGACTGGGTCGCCGAGCAGACCGGCCTCGAACTGCCTTACGTGGAGCAGCTCTACACCTTCGGCAACCAGTACCGCGATCCGCGCGAGCTGATGGGCGAGCCGCGCCTGGTCTCCGTCGCCTATCTCGTACTGACGCACGAGACGCCGGTGTCGGGCAGCGGCGAGGCGCACTGGCACGAGATCTACAACTTCCTGCCCTGGGAGGACTGGCGCGCCGGCCGGCCGGCCGTGATCGACGCGCTGATCCGGCCCGGCCTGGCGCGCTGGGTCGACGCCGCCCGCAGCCCGGCCGCGAAGGCGCGGCGGCGCGAGCGGGTCGCCATCAGCTTCGGCGTCGACAGCGCCGGTCCGGCCGACGTCGTGCGCACGCTCGACCGTTACGAGCTGCTCTACGAGGCCGGCCTGGTGCTGGAGGCGCTGCGCGACCGCCGGCAGATGGCGCGCGCCACCGGTGGCAAGGAACCGCGACAGAGCCGCAAGACGGTCGAGACCGCGGCCGGGATCGGCGCGCCCATGGCGCTCGACAACCGCCGCATTCTCGCCGCGGCCCTCGGCCGCATGCGTGGCAAGCTCGCCTACCGGCCTGTTGTGTTCGAGCTGCTGCCGCCCGACTTCACGCTGCTGCAGCTTCAGCGCGTGGTCGAGGCGCTGACCGGCACGCGGCTGCACAAGCAGAACTTCCGCCGCACGATCCGGAACGCCGAGCTGGTCGAGCCGGTGGGCCGCTTCGAGACCGCCGCCCGCGGCCGTCCGGCCGAACTGTTCCGGTTCCGCCGCGACGTCCTGACCGAGCGTCCCGCCGTCGGCGTCGGCTTGCCGGCCATGCGCGCCGCGGAATAGGCCGCCGCGACGGCCTGGTCATCGCCGGGCGTGATCCGGCGATCCGGGGGCGCTTGCCCGAGGCAGCGGTTTTCACCGCCAAGACGCCAAGGCACCAAGAGCAAGGTTGCCGTTACCTGTCCATTGGCGCCTTGACGGTGAACCTTGCCTGAAATTCCATGGTCTCCCCGCCCGGTGGTGATACCGGCCTGCGCCGGTATGACCGCAGTCAGGTAGTTGTCGCCGGGGCGTAGATCCTGACGACCGGGATTATCACGTCGTCCGCCTGCTTCCACCGAATGCCATCCCGCTCCAGCCGGACCCCGATTTCGGACGTGGCAAGGCAGCGTGGTTTACCGCCAAGACGCCAAGGTACCAGGAAGACGGCCGCCGTTACCTGTCCCTTGGTGCCTTGGCGTCTTGGTGGTTAACACCCCCTTTGTCCGGCCCAACGCGCCGTTCCGGATCATCGTGCCCGTCGGGGCGGCCGGAAAAATTTTTCCTGTTGACATTGATATGCTCTCAGTGAGCATAATTATATATGCTCCTATCGAGCATATATGGCGGCGGCCCGATCCGGCCGGCGCCGCGAACGGGTAGGGACGGAAAACATGTCACTGGCAGAGGCCCCGAGCTATACACCGGAGATCGCCGCCGCGACCGCGCCGGCCTACGAGCGCGTCAGGACCGTGATCCCCGAGATCGAATGGCCGTTCCACGCGCCATACGTGGACGCCATCAACCGCCTCAAGGTTGAGCGCAACGCGGTGATCCTGGCGCACAACTACCAGACGCCGGAGATCTTCCATTGCGTCGCCGATATCGTCGGCGACTCGCTGGCGTTGGCGCGCCGGGCGGTCGACGCCGAGGCCGACGTGATCGTGCTCGCCGGCGTGCATTTCATGGCCGAGACGGCGAAGCTGCTGAACCCGGAGAAGACGGTGCTGATCCCCGATCTTCGGGCCGGCTGCTCGCTGGCCGAGTCGATCACCGGCGCCGACGTGCGGCTGCTGCGCGAGCGCTATCCCGGCGTGCCGGTGGTGACCTACGTGAATACCTCGGCCGAGGTGAAGGCGGAATCCGATATCTGCTGCACTTCGGGCAACGCCGTGAAGGTGGTCGAGTCGCTGGGCGTCGACCGGGTGATCTTCCTGCCGGACGAATATCTCGCCAAGCATGTCGCGACCCGGACCGACGTCGAGATCATCGCCTGGCAGGGCCATTGCGAGGTGCATGAGCGCTTCACCGGCGAGGAGATCGAGAGCTACCGGCAAGGCGTCGACGGCCTGGTCGTCATCGCCCATCCCGAATGCCCGCCCGATGTCCTGGCGGCGGCCGACTTCGTCGGCTCGACGGCGCAGATGATCGCGCATGTGCGCGAGAAGCGGCCACCCAAGGTGCTGATGGTCACGGAATGCTCGATGAGCGACAACGTCGCCGCCGAGGTACGCGACGTCGAATTCGTCCGGCCCTGCAACCTGTGTCCGCACATGAAGCGGATCACGCTCGCCAACATCCACGAATCGCTGCTGACGCTGCGGCCCACGGTGGAGATCGACCCGGCCGTGGCCGACCGCGCCCGCGGCGCCGTCGAACGCATGCTGGCGGTCGGCTAGGCGGCGCGACGTCATGCGGGCGCGCGCGTCGGATGTCGTGATCGTCGGTTCCGGCGCCGCCGGCCTCGCCTGCGCGCTGGCCCTGGCGCCGCGGCACGTGACCCTGCTGACCAAGACGCCGGGCCTCGAAGGTGGTGCCAGCCGCCAGGCCCAGGGCGGCATCGCCGCCGCGCTCGGGCCGGGTGACACGCCGGAAGCGCATGCCGCCGACACGGTCGCCGCCGGCGCCGGACTCAGCGATCCCGACACCGCGCTGCTGCTCGCCCGCCAGGGCGTGACGGCGATGCGCGACCTGCTGGACGCCGGCCTGCCGGTCGACCGTGCCGCCGACGGCCGGCCGCTGCTCGGCCGCGAGGGCGCGCACGGCATCCCCCGCATCGTGCATGCCGGCGGCGACGCCACCGGCCGCACGCTGGTCGCGGCGCTGGCCGGACAGGTGCAGGCCACGCCGTCGATCCACGTCGCCACCGGCGCGTTCGCCTATGACCTGGTCGTGGTGAACGGCCGCGTCGCCGGCCTGCTGGCATGCCATCCCGAGGCCGGCTGGGTGCATCACCGGTGCGACCGGGTCGTGCTGGCGACGGGCGGCATCGGCGCGCTCTGGCGGCATACCACCAATCCGGCCGAGGCCACGGGTGACGGCCTGGCCATGGCGGCCCGCGCCGGGGCCGAGCTCGCCAATCTCGAATTCGTGCAGTTCCATCCGACGGCGCTCGCCGTCGGCGACGATACCGGCGCCGCCAGCCTGCCGCTGCTGACGGAAGCCCTGCGCGGGGCCGGCGCGCATCTCGTCGACGACGACGGCCGGCGGTTCATGGTCGCGGCGCACCCGTTAGCCGAGCTGGCGCCGCGCGATGTCGTGGCGCGGGCGGTCTGGCGGCGCCTGACGGACGGGCAGGGCGTGTTCCTCGACCTGCGCCCGGTCCTGGCCGAACGCGGCGAGGCCGCGTTCCCGCAGGCCGTCGCCGCCTGCCGCGCGGCCGGCTACGAGCCAACGCGGCGGCCGGTGCCGATCCGGCCGGCGGCGCACTATCACATGGGCGGCGTCGCCGTCGATCGCGAGAGCCGCAGCTCGATCCCCGGCCTTTGGGCCTGTGGCGAGGTCGCCGATACCGGCGTGCACGGCGCCAACCGCCTGGCCAGCAACTCGCTGCTGGAGGCCCTGGTCTTCGCCCGGCGCGTGGCCGAGGACGTCGCGCGGCACGACGACCCGATCCCGGCGACCGGCCCGGCGCCGGCCGCGCCCGCCGTGCCGACGCCGCCGAACGGCCAGGTGGCGGCCATCGTCGCCCGCACGCGCGACCTGGTGTCGCGGCATGTCGGTCTCGCCCGCAGCGGCGACGGCCTGCGGCGGGCGATCGCCGATCAGGCCGAGATCGCGGCGGCGCTGCGGGCCTGGGAGATCTACGCCGCGCCCGGCAACGGCGCGACGACGGGCGAGATCCGGCGCTGGGGCGAGGCCCGCAACCTGGTGCTGCTGGCCGGCCTGCTGGCGCGGGCGGCGCTTAACCGCGCCGAAAGCCGCGGCGCGCATTATCGCGAGGACTTCCCCGAGCCGCAGCCGGCCTGGGGGCATCGCCAGATCCTGAACGCGGCCGGCATCGCCAACGAAAGGCCAGCCCCATGAGCGACGTCCACACGCCCTACGCCGTCCAGGTCGAGCCGATCCTGCGCCGGGCGCTCGACGAGGACCTGGGCGTCGCCGGCGACCTGACCTCCGGTGCCGTGGTGCCGGCCGACGCGCGGGCGCGGGGCTTGCTGGTCGCGCGGCGCGCCGGTCGGGTCGCCGGCCTCGACATCGCGCTCCGGGTGTTCGGGCTGCTGGATCCGTCGATCCGCGTGCAGGTCGAGAACGGCGACGGCAGCGACGTCGCCGCCGGTACCACGCTGGCCCTGGTCGAGGGGCCGGCCCGGCCGATCCTGACCGGCGAACGCACGGTCCTGAACCTGTTGACGCGCATGAGCGGCATCGCCACCGGCACTCGCGCCGTGGTCGCCACCGTCGCCGACTATCCGACCCGCGTCGCCTGCACCCGCAAGACCACGCCGGGACTGCGCGTGCTGGAGAAGTACGCCGTCCGCGTCGGCGGCGGCACCAATCACCGCTTCGGCCTGAACGACGGCGTGCTGATCAAGGACAACCATATCGTCGCCGCCGGCGGCATCGCGGCCGCGGTCCGGCGCGCCCGCGACCAGCTCGGCCACATGGTCAAGCTGGAGGTCGAGGTCGACACGCTCGACCAGCTCGAACAGCTTCTCGGGCTGGCGGCCGACGCCGTGCTGCTGGACAACATGGACGCCGGCCTGCTGCGCCAGGCGGTCGACATGGTGGCCGGCCGCCTGGTGACGGAGGCGTCCGGCAACCTGTCGCTCGACACCGTGCGTGACGCCGCCGCCGCTGGCGTCGACCTGGTCTCGCTCGGCGGCCTCACGCACAGCGCCGCCCATCTCGACATCGGCCTCGACTTCGAAACCGCCTAGCTGTGGAGCGTCAATAGGTTGTCCTCGGCTAGGCCGAGTCTGCTGATTGGTGTTTTGGCTTTCAAGCTAGCATGAGGTCTGTGCCAGTTGTA
>JANQKO010000114.1 GCA_028281075.1 Alphaproteobacteria bacterium
GTCGGCGCCGACCTGGTGGGCAAGGTCGAGGCCGGTATTCCCGAGGATGATCCGCGCAATCCGGCCGTGATCGCCGACAATGTCGGCGACAATGTCGGCGACTGCGCCGGCATGGCGGCCGACCTGTTCGAGACCTATGCCGTCACGGTCGTCGCCACCATGGTCCTGGCGTCGATCTTCTTCGTCGCCGACGCCGCGACGGCGGCCAAGATGATGCTCTATCCGCTGGCGATCGGCGGCGTCTGCATCATCACCTCGGTGATCGGCACCTTCTTCGTCCGGCTCGGCAGCTCGCAGAACATCATGGGCGCGCTGTATAAGGGCTTCATCGCCGCCGCCGTGCTGTCGGCGATCGGTATCTGGCCGATCACGTCCTGGGTCATCGGCATGGGGCCGCTCGGGGATTCCGGCATCACCGGCATGAACCTGTTCCTCTGCGCGGTCGCCGGCCTGGTCGTCACCGGGCTGCTGGTCTGGGTCACCGAGTACTACACCTCGACCGAGTACCGGCCGGTGCGCAGCGTCGCCTCGGCCTCGACCACGGGCCACGCCACCAACATCATCCAGGGCATCGCCGTCGGCATGGAATCGACCGCCGTGCCGGCGATCATCATCATGGCCGGCATCATCGTCACCTTCCAGCTCGCCGGCCTGATGGGCCTCGCCATCGCCGTGACAGCGATGCTGGCGCTGGCCGGCATGGTCGTCGCGCTCGATGCCTACGGCCCGGTCACCGACAATGCCGGCGGCATCGCCGAGATGGCCGAGCTCGAGGATTCGGTGCGCAACACCACCGATGCCCTCGACGCGGTCGGCAACACCACCAAGGCCGTGACCAAGGGCTACGCCATCGGCTCGGCCGGCCTGGGCGCGCTGGTGCTGTTCGCGGCCTATACCGAGGACATCGCTTACTTCAGCGCCAATCCCGACCAGTTCAGCTACTTCGAAGGCGTCAACGTCAACTTCGCCCTGTCGAACCCCTATGTCGTGGTCGGCCTGATCTTCGGCGGCCTGCTGCCGTTCCTGTTCGGCGCCATGAGCATGACCGCGGTCGGCCGCGCCGCCGCCTCGGTGGTCGAGGAGGTGCGGCGTCAGTTCCGCGAGGTCAAGGGCATCATGGAGGGCACGACGAAGCCGGATTACAGCCGCGCCGTCGACCTGCTGACCAAGTCCGCGATCAAGGAAATGATCGTGCCGTCGATGCTGCCGGTGCTGGCGCCGATCGTGCTGTACTTCATCATCCTGGGCATCGCCGACAAGGCCGCGGCGCTGGCCGCCGTCGGCGCCATGCTGCTGGGCGTGATCGCCACCGGCCTTTATGTCGCCATCTCGATGACCGTCGGCGGCGGCGCCTGGGACAACGCCAAGAAGTATATCGAGGACGGCAATCTGGGCGGCAAGGGATCGGAGGCGCACAAGGCCGCGGTCACCGGCGACACGGTGGGCGATCCCTACAAGGACACCGCCGGCCCGGCCGTGAACCCAATGATCAAGATCACCAATATCATCGCGCTTCTGCTGCTGGCCCTGCTGGCGCACTGACGAAACGATCGCCGCCGCGCCGGTCCCGGCGCGGCGGCGGCCGTTGGCGCGATCTATTGGTTGGCGTTCGAGAACCGGCCGAGGTTGCCGAAAAGCTGCTCCAGCACCGTCAATTCCTTGCCGCGGGTCGGCGTCGTGCGCGACACCAGGTCGACCTCGCGGCCATCTTCGAGGGTGAACCGGTCGACGGACTGAACGATGCCGCCGTCGTCGAACGACACCGCGACCACGTCCTGCTGCACCACCTTCCGATTCATGAAGGCGATACGCTCGGTGCTGCGGGAGATGTAGTACCAGGTGCCGTCGTCGAAGGTGCCGATGCTGCTCGGCGAGCCCAGCAACTCGGCCACGGAATCGCGGTCATGCACGCCCGGCCGCAGCTTTTCGATCAGCTCGGCATCCGGCACGTAGCCGTGCGATTCCTCGATCGGCGCGCAGGCCGTCAGCAGGCCGCCCGCCAACAGGATCGCGGCGATTGAGATGCGCTGCATTGTTGAGATGCGCTGCATTGTCGTGCCTCGGCTGACGTATAGAATCCATGGCATGGAACGACGTCGGACACCAGCGCCTCCCGGCGCCATGCCAACGGCGGCGACAATTGCACCACGGTCCGTAGCTGTCAACGCACGGGCCAGAAACGGCGGATGATGATATTCGGCAACTGGTTCAGGCAGGGCAGGGACTGGCGGGACGAGGCGCACGCCCTTTACGTCGATCTGGTGGCGCAGGCCCGCGCCCCCGCCTTCTACAGCGACTTCGGCGTGCCGGACACCGTCGACGGCCGTTTCGACATGATCGCCCTGCACATGTTCTTGCTGCAGCATCGGCTGAAGGCCGAGGCCGCGCCGGCGGATGGGCTCGCCGAGGCGCTGATGACCGTGATGGTGAGCGACATGGACCGGTCGCTGCGCGAAATGGGCGTCGGCGACTACAGCGTCGGCAAGCGCCTGAAACAGATGCTGGGCGCGTTCTACGGCCGGGCCGCCGCCTATGAAGCCGGCCTGAAAACGGATGACGGCACGCTGGCGATGGCCGTTTCTAGGAATGTGTTCCGTGAAGATGGTCCGGCCCGAGACGCCTG
>JANQKO010000121.1 GCA_028281075.1 Alphaproteobacteria bacterium
GGCCTTCGCCGTCGGGCGGGTGCACGATGTCGGCACCGGCGGCCTGCTGGCGGCACCGGGCCTGCTCAATACCGCCGTGTCGGCGCCGTTCTTCCACGACGGGCGCATGGCGGATCTGGACTCCGTGGTCCGGTTCTTCGACGGCCGTTTCGCCCTGGCGCTCGGCGACGGCGACGTCGCCGACCTCGTGGCCTATCTGACGGTCATCGGCGCCGCCCGAGACGCCGAGACGCCGGTGACGCTGGCGGCCGATCTTGACGACGTGACGGCGTTCGTGGCCCTGCTCGACCTGGCGATCGACGACGAGGACGCGCCGCTGGCGGCGTTTCTGGCGCCGGCCGTCCGGCATCAGGTCGGGCTGGTCCACGAGCGCTTCACCGGCGACGGCAACGCCGATATCCGCGGGCGGCTGGTCCGCTGGTCACGTGATATCGCCGCCATCGGCCGGCTGGTGGAGGCGGGCGACGCGCCCGCCGCGCGACAGCGGCTGGCGGCGCTGCGGGACCGGATGCGCGACGACCGGCCGGTCCTGGCGGCGGCGGCCGGGCGCTCGCTCTATGATCCGGCGAACCTGGCGGCCGCCTTCGCGGGTCAGTAGGACTGGTGCGGGTAGGCCGGCTGGTCGAAGGCCGAGTCGATCACCCGCTGGTGCACCTCGACCGGATAGGCCGCCCGCAGCGCCGCCTGGTACTGGGCCAGGACGTCCTCGGCGATGCTGGCCAGCACCGACTGCCGCATCTGGTCGAGGGCTTGCTCGTCGTCCGACGCGTTGGCCGCCGTCACCTCGATCAGCTCGACCAGCGCCTGGCCGTTGTTGGCCCGGGTGCCGCCGGCGGCCACGCCGCCGATGTCCAGCGTGAAGGCCTTGGCCACCAGGTCGGTGGAAATCCCGGCGTCGCCGCCCAGCGCGTTCCGGGTCAGCGCCGAGGTGATCTTGAGCGGATAGCCGAGCTCGATCGACAGCGTCTCCAGCCGTTCGCCGCCCCGGGCCCGCGCCAGCATCTCGGCCGCCCTGGCCGTCGCCGCCTCGGCCCGGGCCGCGCGGCGCCAGGCCGCGATCACGTCCTCGCGCACCTCGTCCAGCGGCCGCAGGGCGGGTGGCGTGATGCCGTCGACCCGCAGCAGGAAATAGCCGCCGTCGTCGGATTCGTTCAGGACCGGCTCCTCGCCCGCCTCGGCCTCGAAGGCGGCCGGCAGGAACTCGGCCACCTTCGGCAGGGCGGCGAGCGGCTCGCCGTCGCGGCCCCGGCCGCTGGCGTCGACCGCCGCCACCTGGCCCAGCGGCAGGTCGAAGCTGCGCGCCACCTCCTCGATGGCGGCGCCGCCGGCCAGTGCGTCGTCGATCTCGGTCGACAGATCGAAGATCGCGTCGCCCGCCCGGTCCAGCTTGATCTGCTGGGTCAATGCCTCGCGCACCTCTTCCAGCGGCCGGGTGCTGCCGGCGGTGATCGCGGTGACCCGGAACAGGTGCCAGCCGAAGGGGGACTGGATCGGGTCGCTGACCGTGTCCGGGGCGAGCGCGAACACGGCGCCGGCCGTCTCGTCCGGCAGGTCGATCCGCATCATCTCGCCCAGCTTCACCGCCTCGGCGTCGAGGCCGGCGACGTCGCGGGCCACGGCGTAGAAGTCCTCGCCCTGGCGCAGGCGGTCGGCGGCGGCCCTGGCGGCGTCCTCGTCGGATATCAGGATCTGCTCGACCTCTCGCTGCTCCGGCACCGTGTAGCTGTCGATGCGGTCGCGATAGGCCTCGTCGATATCGCTTTCGCTGACCGCGATCTCGTCGGCGAGGTCGGCGGGCGACAGGGTGAGGAAGGTCAGCGCGCGGTATTCTGGCGCCGTGAACTGCAGCGCGTGCTCGCTGTGATAGGTGACGAGCGCGCCGTCATCGGGCGCCGGGATGCCGGTCATCGAGTCGTTGGGGATGGTCAGCACCGCCAGCGACCGCTTTTCCTGATCGTAGCGGTAGAAGGCGTCGACCATGCTGGCCGGCGGACGGATGCCGGCGGTCAGCGTGGTGAAGAGCTGCCGGCGGACGACGTCGCGCTGGTTGGCGGCGACGAAGCCGGCGCGCGTGAAGCCGCTCTCGCGGATCGCCTGCTCGAAGCGGAACGGGTCGTACTGCCCGAACTCGTTCTGGAACACGGGGTTCCTGAGAATTTCCTGCTCGATCACGCCGCGGTCCACGGTCATGTCGAGCTCGTAGGCGGCCTGGTCCAGCAGCGCCCGGCCGACCATCTGCTGGATCGTCTGCTCGACCAGGCCGAACGCGCGCGCCTGGTCGCGGTCGATGCCGGTGCCGAAGCTGGCCTGCAGCCGCCGCATGTTCCGGTTGAAGTCGGACTCGAAGGCCGAGCGGCTGATCTCGATATCGCCGACCTCGACGACGGCGGCGTCGGGCTGCACGCGGAAGATGTCGCCGATCCCCCAGACCGCGAAGCTGAGGATAAGAACGCCGAGGAACGCCTTGACGAACCAGCTTCCGACGCCCTTGCGAATTGCGTTCAGCATGTGCCGATGGCTCCCAGATTTCCTGCCGCTGCCGACCGGGCCGGCATCATAGGAACGCGGCCCCGGCCCGGCAAGTTCCCCGGCGGGGGCGCGTCGCGGCCTTGGCAGGGCAGCGGATATCACCGCCAAGACACCAAGGCACCAAGATCACGCGGCCGTTATTAGGGACTGTCCCTATTGATTTTGTCCTGTTGATTGCCATGCCCTTGGGCGGGGGGGCTTGGATTGCCGGGTCGGGTTTCGGGTTGGCTCCTCACGTGGCCGGCGAGAAGGGGGCGACCGTGACCTTGCCACCGGCCGACGACAGGAGGTGGGACTGCGGGATGGCCGTCCAGCGGCCGGTCTGCTGGTCGAGCGGCTCGGACAGGATCAGCACCGAGGCATCGGGCGAGGGGCCGGCCGCGTCGCCGTAATAGAGCGTCGGCGCCCGGCCGTCGCTGGCATAGCGCAGCGCCTGGATGCCGTCGCCGTCGCTGACGGCGGCGGTCATGCGCAGGGGCTCGCCGATGCCGGCCCGCGCCATCACCGCCAGGACCTCGCCGACGGCGCGCGCGAAGGCGGCGGCGGGATCGTCGTCCAGGCCGTGGCCCAGCAGCAGGAAGAAGAACAGCTCGCTGTCGGTGGTGCCCTGAAGCCGGGGGAACAGGTCGGGCCGGACCCGCAGCGTGAGCTCGCGCCGGACCCGCTCGAAGCCGCCGATCTGGCCGTTATGCATGAACAGGTGCCGGCCGTGGCGGAAGGGGTGGCAGTTGACGCGGGCGGTCGGCGTGCCGGTCGAGGCGCGGACATGGGCGAAGAACAGCCGCGAGGCGATCTGCTCGGACACCGCGTGCAGGTTCGAGTCGTTCCAGGCCGGCAGGATGTCCCGAAACTGGCCGGGCTCGGGCTTGTCGCCGTACCAGCCGATGCCGAAGCCGTCGCCGTTCGTGGTCGTGACGCTCTGCCGCGCGGTCAGGCTCTGGGTCGCCAGCGAGTTCTCGGGCTTGAAGATCAGCGTGTCGAGGAAGATCGGCGGACCGGAATAGGCGAGCCAGCGGCACATGGCGGCCTCGTCGGGCGTCAGCTCTCGTTGTGGGCGACGTCGACCAGCCGCCGGGTGCCGGCCTCGACGTCGTAGATGTGGAAGCTGCTCATCATGCGGCCGTAGAGATGCAGGCTGACGGCGCGCGGGCGGTCGGCCGGGACCCCGGTAAGGTGGATATGGTCGGGATTCGGCACGAAGGTCGTCACCGTGCCCTCGCCCAGCAGGATCATGCCGCCACGGGCCAGGCCGATGCCGCTGTTCCGGTCGTGGTGGTCGTCGATGCGGATCACGTTGCGCTCCTCCAGCACGCCCTCGACGACGCCGACCACGCCCCAGGAACCGTGGTCGTGCACCGGCGTCCACTGGCCGGGCAGCCAGACCAGCGCGTAGAGCGAGATGTCGCCGTCGTCGCTGGCGTAGATCAGGTTGCGGGCATACTGGTCGGGGTCGCTGCGGAAATGGGCCGGCTTCAGGAAGGCCCTGTCACCGCGCAGCAGGTCCAGCATCTTCGGCGCGATCGCGGCGACGCAGTCGGCCGCCTCGCCGTGCCCGGCGGCACAGGCGCGGCAATCGGCGATGAAGCTATCTAACGGATCGCTGGTCATGGTCACTCGCTTGGACGGTTCCGGCCGAGTTTAGGGACGGCGGCGGGCGGGGTCGAGACCCGGTCCGCCGCCGCCCGCTGGCATGTCGCGCCGGCTTCTGCTAGATCGCCCCGGAACAGGCGCCGCCGCCGGGGAGAGGAATTCAATGGCGAAACAACCACGTCCGCTGATTGCCGGCAACTGGAAGATGAACGGCCTGGCCCGGTCCGGCACGCGCGAGGCCAGGGCGCTGGCCAAGCGCCTGGCCGGCGTCAAACGGCTCGGCTGCGAGGTGCTGATCTGTCCGCCGGCGCCCCTGCTGCCGGTGCTGCGGGCGGCCCTGAAAGGCAGCCGGATCGCCATCGGCGGCCAGGACTGCCATGCCGCGGCCACGGGCGCCCATACCGGCGACGTCAGCGCCGAGATGCTGGCCGATGCCGGCTGCCGCTACGTCATCGTCGGGCATTCCGAGCGCCGGGCCGACCACGGCGAGACCGACAGGCGGGTGCGGGCGAAGGCCGAGGCGGCGCACCGGGCCGGGCTGACCGCCATCGTCTGCGTCGGCGAGACGGCGGCCCAGCGCCGGCGGCGCGAGACCCTGAAGGTCGTGGGCGCGCAGTTGCGCGGATCGCTGCCGGCCGGCGCCACGGCCGGGAACACCGTCGTCGCCTACGAGCCGGTCTGGGCGATCGGCAGCGGGCTGACGCCGACGGCGGGCGACGTGGCCGAGGTGCATGCCTCGATCCGGTCGCGGCTGGTCCGGCGCTTCAAGGCCGAGGGGCGGGGCATGCGGATCCTCTACGGCGGCTCGGTGAAGGCCGGCAACGCGGGCGAACTGCTGGCCGTGGCCAACGTGGACGGCGCGCTGGTCGGCGGCGCCAGCCTGACGGCGAAGGACTTCTGGCCGATCGTCCGGGTAAGGGCCTGATCGGGCATCGAAAAAAGCCGCAATCGCGCCTGGAATCGACGGCGGCGATGGTGTACAAGCGGCCGTTCGCACCTATCTCTTCGGCAAGAGCGTGTGCGGGTCGTTCGGGCGGCCGGCGCGCTTTCGCCATGATGTCTTTACGCTTTGATGTAAGGCTGGTTCTCGGGTCATGCAGGAAGTCGTCATCGTCATACATCTGCTGCTGGCGATCGCCATCGTGATCGTCGTCCTGCTGCAGCGCAGCGAGGGCGGGGCGCTGGGCATCGGTGGCGGCGGCGGTGCCGGCGGCGGCCTGATGACGGGCCGGTCGGCGGCCAACCTGCTGACGCGGGCGACGGCGATCCTGGCGGCCTGCTTCATGGCGACCAGCATCATCCTGA
>JANQKO010000134.1 GCA_028281075.1 Alphaproteobacteria bacterium
TGATCGGCACGGCCGGGCGGGTCGGGCCGATGCTGCGCCGTACCGGTATCGCCGACCGGCCGGACGGCGCCGGCACGGCGCGCGCCTGGGCCACGCGCCGGCCGGACGGCCAGCCGGCCATGATCGTCACCGCCGCCGACGGCGACGCGCTCGCCGCGCTGCTGCGGCCGCTGCCGCACTATGGCCGCAAGAGCTATGCCGTGTTTCAGGGCCGCCGGGCCGTCGACACCGGCGTCCGGCCGGTGCCCGACAGCCCACTGCGGCGGGTGCTCGCGGACTGAGGCCCGGGTGGCCGGGCGCGGCGGCGATCCGCCTCAGATCATCGGCCCACCGGCCACGATCACCTGCCAGGCGATCAGCAGCGTGCCGATCCAGGCCGCGGTGAAAGCGAGCGTGCGCAGGTAGGGAATGCCGGCGATATGCGCGACAGCCTGCGCCACCCGGCCCCAGAAGAACAGGCGCGCGCCCAGCGCGGTGATCTCGTTGCTCGCGCCGACGACCTCGGCGGCCAGCACCACCGCGGCGAACGGGGCCAGGTTCTCGATCAGGTTCATATGGGCGCGCTGGCTGCGCCTGGCCCAGTCCGGCAGGTCGTCATAGATCCCGGTCGGATAGCCCATCACCGCCGTCAGGCCACGCGCGCCGATGCCGGCGAGCGTGTAGGGAATCCAAAGCAGAACGCAGAGCAGGGCGCTGTAGGCCAGCAGACGCAGGTCCACGGTAAGCATGATATCGGGTTCCATGGTGACTTCCTCCTGTTCGGATCGGCCCCTCCCGAAGCTCCCTTCCCTGACGTTACCGCAAACCGGCGGGGCCGGCGATGCCGATGCCCGCCGGAATTGCGCGCGGGCACGCGTCGAAGTGGCAGAAATTCGTGGTTAACAAAGCGTGAACACGCTAGGCCGGCGGCCCCGCAACGGCCATAATACGGGCGAGGTCCAGTCCCGCTTCGCGGCCGTCCGAACCGGCGCGAAGCCTTGTTTCGCGGGAGGCTGTTCATGCGTACCTGTAAGGATCTGTTTGATGATGGCCTTGCCGGGCCGCTCCCCCACCCGGCCACCCAACGAGCGTATCCTGAATTGGGTGGCCGGGTGGGGGGGCGGGCCGGCCAGGCCCCGAAAATGGGCCCAATGGCCCATTTTCAAACGGTCCTCAAGACGACGGCCTGGACCCTGATCCTGGGCCTTTGGCTGGCGTCGCCGGTCGTCGCCGGCGATTTCACGACGGCGCTGGACGCGTTCAAGCGCGGCGACGTGCTGTCGGCGCTGGAGGATTTCCACGTGCTCGCCGACCGGGGCAACGCCCGGGCGCAACTGAAGCTGGGCCTGGTCTACGCCAAGGGGCAGGGGGTGCCGCGCGACCTGGCCCAGGCGCATATGTGGTTCGCGCTGGCGGCCGACCAGGGCCTGGCGCCGGCAAGCCAGAACCTGGACCTGCTGTCGCTCTGGCTGACGCCCGAGCAGCGGGCCGAGGCGGAACGCCTGACCACGGAATGGCGGGCCGCGCGTTAAGCGTTAATCCGCATCTCTCACCACCCTCGGCCGCGCCGGTGGCGCGGGTCGAGTCGCGGCAGCCGGCGCACGACCGCGCCGGCCAGGCCGGCCGGCAGCAGATAGACGATCAGGATCAGGATGATGCCCTGCGCCGGCAGTGACAGCACCGCCGAGGTGCTGGCCGACAGGTCGGGCAGGAACTGCACCAGCAGGCCGCCGAACACCGCGCCCCAGACCGAGGTCAGCCCGCCGGCGACGGCGCCGACCAGCAGCATGATGGCGAAGAACAGCGTATAGCTGTCGGGCGCGATATAATCGGTCAGCAGGGCGACGAGGCCGCCGGCGACGCCGGCATAGGCGGCGCTGATGCCGAAGATCGTGGCCTTGTAGACCGCCACGTTGACGCCCATGGCCGCGGCGGCGGTGTCGTTGTCGCGGATCGCCCGCAAGGCCCGGCCGACGCGGCTGCGCATCAGGTTGCCGGCCAGCCAGATCATGACCAGCAGCACGGCGAGGGTCACCAGGTGCCACCACTGGTCGTCGCTGAGGGCCAGCCCCAGCGGCGCCGGCGGCCGGTCGAGATAGATCCCCTGCACGCCGCCGGTGAGCGGCTCGAGGTGGCGCGACTTCAGGATCTGCGGCACGGCGACGGCCAGCGCCCAGGTCGCCAGCGCCAGGTGCACCAGCGACAGCCGCAGGGCCGGCCAGCCGAACAGAAAGCCGGCGGCGAACGCCGCGGCGCCGGCGGCCAGGAGGCCGAGATAGGGGCCCAGCCCGGCATCCTGCATGGTCAGCGCCATCGCATAGGCGCCAACGGCGAAGAAGGCGCTGTGGCCGATCGAGAACTGGCCGCTGAGGCCGGTCAGCAGGTTGATGCCGAGAATGGCGACGGCATAGGCGCCGGCAAGCGTGAAACGGTAGAGCGTATAGCCCTCGAGCATGAAGGCCATGGCGGCCGTGAGGACGACGAAGAGGGCGATGGCGAGGCGGCGGCTGGTCAAGGGGAGGGCTCGGGGAACGGACGAACGGATCGGAGACACCGCTGCCGCCCGACGCCGAGGGCGCCGGTGCGGCAGCGGTTCTTTCTACCCGATCCGGCCGCCGGGCGCATGCCCGGCGGCCGTCTCCGCCGAGACTAGGCGATGTCGAAGCGGTCCAGGTTCATCACCTTGTTCCAGGCCGCCACGAAGTCCCGCACGAACGCCGCCTGCGAGTCCTCGCAGGCATAGACCTCGGCGAGGGCACGGAGCTGGGAGTTCGAGCCGAAGATGAGGTCGACACGGGTGCCGGTCCACTTGCGTTCGCCTGTTGCGCGATCACGTCCCTCGAACAGGTCTTC
>JANQKO010000144.1 GCA_028281075.1 Alphaproteobacteria bacterium
GGCGGCTGGTGGGGACGCCGTGCATGCCGCTACTGGCGAAGGCGTAGGCGTTCGAGCGCAGGGGATCGCCGCTGACGACCAGCAGGATGTCGTCCGGGCTTTCGACGATGGGCACCAGGCGCTTGGGGTCCTCGCTCTCGGCGAAGATCGGTGCGGCCTTACCGGCCGCAACCAGATCGGCAAGAGATGGCCGGCCGGGGACCAGGTTCGACCACGGACCAATATAGGTCTCGAGCTTTTCGGCCGGCAGGCGGGCGTGCCGGAACAGGCCGTCGCGCACATCCGTCTTGCTCAGGCCGGCGCGGGTCAGTGTCTGCGCCACCATCGGGCTCAGCACCAGCAACGGGCGGTAGGTGCCGGGCGCGAAGCCGACGGTGAAGACGAACTCCCAACTGGTCTGCCGCACCAGCCCGTCGGCGAGATAGGCCAGGATCTGCGCCGGGTCCTGGCCGTAGATCGAGCCGACGGTGCCGCCGGCGGTGAAGCGGCCGATGGTGACGACGCTGTCCGCCGGCCCGAAGCCGCGGTCGGCGCCGAAAGTCGGCCAGCCAAGCTCGGCCACCGCCGTCTCGTGCTCGGCCAGCACGACGCGGAAGGTGTGGCCGAAGGTGCTCTTGTCGGCGGCGCCCGGCAGGAAGCCGGCGACGTTGCGCTGGAACAGCCGCAGGAAGCGGCCGACGCTGGTGTTGGCGCGATAGCCGTCGCGCAGCGCCCCGTTCTCGCAATTGAAGCCCAGGCGGCCGATGGCGGGACCGTTCAGGACGATCAGGGCGTCGCCGCCGGTGGTGTCGCCGCTATGCTCGATGCCGTAGCCGGGATCGGCCAGGATCTCGGCGATGGCGACCAGCACCGGCATGTATTCGGGCCGGCAATTGGCCATGACGCCGTTGACGGCGACGTTCATCACGGTCGCCGCGGCGCCCGAGGGCTGCAGCACGCCGATGACCCGGTCGGCCGCGTCGGCGGCATGATCGAGGAACGCCGCCACGCGATCCCGCGTCGGCGGCACGATGGGCAGGCCGTCGCTCCACTGCCGTTCCTCGAAGATCCGGTTGATCTCGTCGAACGTGCCGCGCGCGACCACGGCGTCGCCGGCGGCCGGGGCCGGCGCGTTGCGCGGCGCCGGCGTTTCGGTCAGGCAGCGGCGCACGTCGGCGACGGTGACCGTCTCGACGTTGCGCCTGAGCTCGTCGTCGCCCTGGCCGTCGACATGGCCGACCAGGCGGGCGACCGGCAGGTCGGCGATGCCGAGACCGCCGCAGATCGCGCCGGCCTGGCCGATGAAGCCGTCGCAGACCAGGGACGCCGTCGGGATGCCGGCCTTTTCGACCACCGCGCTCGCCCGCATCACGGCGGGCGTGCAGGCACCTCAGCAGCCGACGCCGGAAACGACCGCGTCGATCCCGTGTTCGCGCAGGCGGTCGGGCAGGGCCGCCAGCACCGCGTGCTCGTCGCCGCCGAAGGTCGACCCGAACACCGCGTGGCTGACGAAGCTCACGTCGTTCGCGGTTCCGGCGATGGCGTCGGCGATGATCGGAAAGATCTCGTCGCCGCGAAACATGTCGTCCCACAGAAAGGCGATGGTCTTGCCGTCGAGATTGGCCGGCCGCGGTGCCGGTGGCACGGCCGGCACGGCCGGCGCGCCGCCCGGCCACAGGACGACGAAGGCCTCGGACGCTGTCGGATCGCTCAATTGGCTTCTCCTTGGGCTTGGTCGTCAGGCCGCGCGGGTGCCGAGGCGGCCGCCGTCGGTCAGCGGCTCGATCGGCGTCAGGTCGCGGTGATGCTTGTGATCGGGACGGTTGGTCTCGCGGTAGGCGTTCGAGACCGGATTGACGATCAGCGAGAAGATCGCCCGGTCCCAGGGCGACATGTTCACGGGCGAACCGTGCACCAGCGTGTCGACGAAGACCAGCACCGTGCCCTTGCCGCCGGTCGCGGCGACGATGCCGTGCGCGTCGGCGAGGTCGCGGACCAGCGGCTCGTCGACGACCCAGAGCGGATAGCTGGTGGTTTCCGTGTCGAGCCTGGTCTCATGGCTGCCGTAGGCGTGCGAGCCGGGGATGAAGTAGAGCGGCCCGTTTACGTCGGTGACGTCGTCGAGAAACACGTGCAGGTTCAGCGCCAGCGGCCGCGGGACGCCGTCCTCGGCGTGATGTGTGGCGAAATCGTAGTGCCACTGCCAGACCTCGCCGGAGAAGGCGGCCTTGACGTTGACCTTGACCTGCTGGACGTAGAGCGGCTCGGGACGGATCTGCCGCGCCGGCGCGATCAGGCGCGGGTCGCGGACCAGCCGGGCATAGAGATCGTCCCGCAGATGCAGGCCCATGGCCGTGCGCACCGCGCCGGACGCCCGCTCGACGATGTTGCCGGGATGCCCGTCGGCGAACAGCGCCGGCAGCCGCGCCGCCAGCGCGTCGGCCTCGGCCTCGGAAAACAGGTCGGGCAGGATCAGAAAGCCCTGCCGTTCGAGGCGCCGCAATTCCGCTGTCGAGAGTTTCATGGGACTGACCCTTGCCTTGCTGGTCGGGTACGACAGGCTTGATTTTCCTCTCCCTGCCGGGGCTAATCAAATCATCGCTGCTAACCTCTGGGATAGAAAATCTATACCTCATGAAACGTCGACTGCCGCCGCTCAACGCCGTTCGCGCTTTCGAGGTGGCCGCCGAGCACGAGAGCTTCGCGGTCGCGGCCGGCGAGCTGGGCGTGACCAAGGGCGCGGTCAGCCAGCAGGTCCGCGCGCTGGAGGACTATCTCGGATCGCCGCTGTTCGTGCGCCGGGCGCGCGGGCTGCGCCTGACGGATGCCGGCCGGCAGTATCATTCGGCCGTCCGCAGCAGCCTCAACACCCTGGAGCGGGCGACCGCGCGCTTCGTGCCGCCGCGGACGCGGGCGACGTTGAAGCTAAGCGTGCTGCCGGCCTTCGCGTCGATGTGGCTGGTGCCCCGGTTCACCGACTTCCAGGCCCGGCATGCAAACATCGACGTGCAGCTCTCGGCCAATGCCGAGATCGTCGATTTCGACCGCGGCGACGTGCAGGTCGGCATCCGCTACGGCACCGGCGGCATGCGCGGCGGCGGCGTTCATTCGCTGGGCCGCGACCGGCTGTTTCCGGTCTGCGCGCCGGCCTATGCCGACGCCCGGGGGCTGCGGACGCCGGCCGATCTGGCCGGCTGCCGCCTGCTGCACGACACCTACTGGCAGGACGACTGGCGGCGCTGGGCCGAGGCGGCCGGCATCGACCTGCCGAACCGGCACACGGGCCAGTATTTCACCCACTACAGCATGGCCGCGGATGCCGCGCGGGCCGGCGCCGGCGTGCTGATCGGCCATGAACGTCTGCTGGCCCCGGCGCTCGCGGCGGGCGAGCTGGTGCGTTTGCCGGGACCGGACATCGCGGCGACGGATGCCTACTACGTGGTCTACCCGCCGCGCTGCGCCCACGTCGCCGCGGTCAACGACTTCGTCGCCTGGCTTCTCGCCGCCGCGAAGGATGGCTAATTGGCGACCTTGATCAGGCGGCCCTTTGCCGTGCGGACCGGCTCGCCGTCGACGATGCGGACGAATTCCAGCGTCATGCCCGTGCCCGACAGGGTCCGGCGATAGACCTGGATCTCGTAGCCGCCGTCGGTGTTGATCTGCAGCGCGTTCACGACCAGCGTGTTCTCGCGGATAGAGGCCCAGATATAGGGCGCGCCGCCGGCCAGCGGGTCGCGGGTGTCGACCGAACGCCAGACGCCGGGCCGCTCGGCGCGGAACTGCACCGTGGTCGACTTCAGCCGCTCGGCCGGGTTGTTGGGATCGCCCTTCTGGCGCTGCACCGTGTTCCAGGTCAGCGTGAAACCGTCACCCGACGGCGCTACCGTCACGCCGATATCGCGGCTGGTGAGCTGGAAGTAGAGGCTGATGGCGCTTTCGGACACGGCATTGCCCTGCCACTGGCCGAAAAACGCGGCGATGTTGAGATCCGCCGCCCGCGCCGGCGCGGCGACGGCGCCGACGATGACGACGATGCCTGCGAGTTTACGAAGCCAACCCATCGAACGCATTGCAGCCCCACGCTTTGCCACGACCCCGGCCGGAGTGTAGCCGATGGCTGGCCGGGCGGACAGCCGCCGTTGCCGGTCCGGACGTCGCCGGCCGAAATCCTGGCCGTTACTTTGGCCGTTTTGAGAATATGTGTCGGATTGGCGACACGGCGAAGAATAGTCGGCGCGGATTATCTGGCCGCTATTGCATTGGCGGGGTGGAATATTGCATCTTCGTGCTGGCTGATCTGGCAGAGATCTGCCGTGGAGGTCTGGGGGTAGGCGTGACACCAGCGAAAACGTGGCGTGCCTCGACGCTCGACTTGGCGGTTTGGCGCCGCCTGCCGGCCGGCGCCGGTGTCCTGCTGACGGCGATGTGGTGCGCGGCCGCGGCCGATGCACAGGTTTATGTCGACCCCAGTGTCCTGAACGACCTGCAGAACCGGCTCGACGCGCAGGAGCGCATGCTGGAGCGGCAGCGCCTGGAGATGGAACAGCAGCGCCGGCAACTGGAGCTGCTCAGAAGCCAGATCCTGCAACGCCGGCAACTGGACCGGATTCGCGGCGCCGGACTGCCGTCCGGCCAGCCCTACGCGCAGCGGCCGATCCCGGCCATCCCCGGCGCCGGCATCCAGACCACGCAGGCCGCGCCGCGCCCCGTGCCGCCGGTGCCGGTGGCGCCGCAGCCGGTCGCGCCACAGCCCGCCGCCCCGCGGCCCGTGGCGCCCGAGCCCGCGGCACCACAGCCGGTCGCGCCGCAGCCCGTGGCCCCGCAACCTGTGGCGCCGCAGCCGGCGGTGCCGGAAACGCCGCGCCGGGCCGGGACGCCGACCGAGACCGCCTCTACCGAGCGCGAGCCGGATCAGGGCGAGCAGTTGCTGCTGGAAGCCGGCGGCATCCTGCTGCGGCCGGGCCGGCTGCAGATCGAGCCGAGCCTGGAATACTCGCATTTCTCCAGCGACCGCGTGGTCATCGCCGGCTTCACGATCTTCGAGGCCATCATCATCGGCACGATCCGGGTCGACGATCTGGAGCGCGATATCCTGACCGCCGGCCTGACGGCGCGCTAT
>JANQKO010000546.1 GCA_028281075.1 Alphaproteobacteria bacterium
GGGCGCCGGCGATCTCGCCTGCGGCGAGGTCGGCAGCGGACGCATGGCCGAGCCGCTGGAGATCGCCGCCGCCGTCGAACAGTTCTTCATGGGCGCGTCGCCGCGGCTGCGGGGCCGGCGGGCGCTGGTGACCTCGGGCCCCACCTACGAGGCGGTCGATCCGGTGCGCTATCTCGCCAACCGCTCGTCCGGCAAGCAGGGCCACGCGATCGCCGACGCGCTGGCCCGGCTCGGCGCGGAGACGACGCTGGTGTCGGGCCCGACCAGTCTCGCCGATCCGCCGGGCGTCCGCGTGGTGCGTATCGAATCGGCGCGCGAGATGCTGCGCGCCTGCGAATCGGCGCTGCCGGCCGACGTCGCGGTCTGCGCCGCGGCGGTGGCGGACTGGCGTGTCGACGGCGAGGCCGGGCAGAAGATCAAGAAGGACGGCAAGACCGTGCCGCCACTGCGCCTGGTCGAGAACCCCGACATCCTGGCCAGCCTGAGCGGCCGCAACGACGGCCGGCCCGAGCTGGTGATCGGTTTCGCCGCCGAAACCGAAAACGTCATCCCCCATGCGCGGGCCAAGCGCGCGCGCAAGGGCTGCGACTGGATCGTCGCCAACGACGTCTCGCCGGCCGCCGGCGTCATGGGCGGCGACGACAACACCGTGCATATCGTCAGCGGCGCCGGCGTCGATTCCTGGCCCCGGCTGTCGAAGACCGAGGTCGCGGCGCGCCTGGCCGGGCGGGTCGCCGATCACTTCGCCGGCGCCGCCGCCTCCGCATGACCGGCCGCATCGAGATCGTGGTCCGACGCCTGCCGCATGGACGCGATTTGGACCTGCCGGCCTACGCCACGGCCGGCAGCGCCGGCATGGACCTGGTCGCCGCCATCGCGGGCGCCGTGCGGCTGGAGCCGGGCGAGCGGCGGCTGATCCCGACCGGCATCGGCATCGCGCTGCCCGACGGCTACGAGGCGCAGGTCCGGCCGCGCTCGGGCCTGGCGCTGAAGCAGGGCCTCACGGTGCTCAACAGTCCCGGCACGGTCGATGCCGACTATCGCGGCGAGATCGGCGTGGTACTGATCAATCACGGCCACGAAGCGGTGACGGTCGAGCGCGGCCAGCGGATCGCGCAGATGGTCGTCGCCGCCGTCACGCGCGCGGCCTGGCGCGAGGTCGAGGCGCTGCCCGCGAGCGGACGCGGCGCCGGCGGCTACGGCTCGACCGGCGCCTGACGGCCATGCTGCAACTGTCGCGCAAGACGCTCTACGCGCTGGAGGCGGTGGTCGACATCGCCTACAACGCCCGACCGGACCCGGTGCAGTCGAAGGAGATTTCCGAGCGGCAGGGCATCCCGCAGCGCTATCTGGAGCAGGTCATGCAGCAACTCGTCCGGGCCGGCATCCTGCGCGGCGTGCGCGGTCCGCGCGGCGGCTACCGCCTGGCCCGCGAGCGGCGGCGGATCACCGTCGCCGACGTGATGCGCGTGGTGGCGGAGACCGACGCCGGCGGCGGCGATGGCGCCGGCGCGGGTTGCGGCTCGGCCTTGGGCCACCAGGTCGTGCGGCCGCTGCTGGACGACCTGCAGGCCGAGCTGACGGCACGGCTGGACGCCATCACCATCGAGGACCTGTGCCGCCGCGCCGGCGCCGTCGGCATTCCGATGGCCGCGCGCGAGCACGCCGATTTCACCATCTGACGGCCGGACGGGACGAACGGGCGGGACATGAACGATATCCAGGCACGGCGAACGGCGGGACGCGGGCGGATCTACGAGTCGATCGTCGACACCATCGGCGACACGCCGCTGGTCCGGCTCGGCCGCTTCGCCGACGCGGCCGGCGCGCTGGCCGAGATCGCCGGCAAGCTGGAGTTCTTCAACCCCATGGCATCGGTCAAGGACCGGATCGGCGTCGCCATGATCGAGGCCATGGAGCGTGACGGCCATATCGGGCCGGGCACCGTGCTGGTCGAGCCGACGTCGGGCAATACCGGCATCGCGCTGGCCTTCGTCGCCGCCGCGAAAGGCTACCGGCTGATCCTGACCATGCCGGAAAGCATGTCGGTCGAACGCCGCAAGATGCTGGCGCTGCTGGGCGCCGAGCTGGAGCTGACGCCGGCCGCGAAGGGCATGCGGGGCGCCATCGCCCGGGCCGAGGCGCTGCTGGCCGAGCTGCCGCGCGCGGTGATGCCGCAGCAGTTCCGGAACCTCGCCAATCCGGCGATCCATCGCGCCACCACGGCCGAGGAGATCTGGAACGATACCGGCGGCCGGGTCGACATGGTCGTCTCGGGCATCGGCACCGGCGGCACCATCACCGGAATCGGCGAGGTGCTGAAGGCCCGCAAGCCCGAGGTGACGATGGTCGCCGTGGAGCCGGAGGACAGCCCGGTGCTGTCCGGCGGCGCGGCGGGACCGCACAAGATCCAGGGCATCGGCGCCGGCTTCGTGCCGGAGATCCTGAACCGCGGGGTGATCGACGAGGTCATCACCATCGGCAACGAGACGGCCTTCGAGACCGCGCGCAACGTCGCCAGGCTCGAAGGCCTGCCGGCCGGCATCTCGTCGGGCGCGGCGCTCGCCGCCGCGGCCGAGATCGGCGCCCGGCCGGAAAATGCCGGCAAGCTGATCGTCGTGATCGTGCCGTCGTTCGCCGAGCGCTACCTGTCGACGGCGCTGTTCGATCTCGGCGGTCCGGGCTGAGGCACGCCATGGACCTGACCGAACCGCAGATCGAGCGCTACGCCCGGCACATCATCCTGCATGACGTCGGCGGCGTCGGCCAGGTCAAGCTGCTGCGGTCGAAGGTCCTGGTGGTCGGTGCCGGCGGACTGGGCTCGCCGCTGATCATGTACCTGGCCGCGGCCGGCGTCGGCACGATCGGCGTGGTCGACGACGATGTGGTCTCGCTGTCGAACCTGCAGCGGCAGATCGCGCATACGACCGGCCGGGTCGGCCGGCCCAAGGTCGAGAGCGCCGGCGAGACCGTGGCCGCCCTGAACCCCGACGCGCGGCTGCGGCCGCATCAGGAACGGCTGACCGCCGCCAACGTCATGGACCTGATCGCGGACTATGACCTGATCGCCGACGGCAGCGACAATTTCGACACCCGGTTCCTGCTGAACGACGCCTGCTATCTGGCCAAGAAGCCGCTGGTCTCGGCGGCGGTGCTGCGCTTCGACGGCCAGCTCTCGACCTTCCGGGCGCACGAGGGCGGCGACAGGCCGTGCTATCGCTGCATCTTCCCCGAGCCGCCGCCGCCGCACGTGGTGCCGTCCTGCGCCGAGGGTGGCGTGCTAGGCGCCATGGCCGGCGTCATGGGGGCGATGCAGGCGACGGAGGTGATCAAGGAGCTGCTGGGTATCGGCGACAGCCTGAGCGGCCGGCTGATGATCTATGACGGCCTTGCCGCCGAGTGGCGCAAGGTCAGGGTGAAGCGCGATCCCGCCTGCAAGCTCTGCGGCGACCGGCCGACGATCCGGGATCTCGGCGCGCACGCCGCTTAGAAGATTCTTCGGATGGTAACCTTGGGTAGTGGCCTAGCCGGCCCGCTCCCCCACCCGGCCACCCATAGCAT
>JANQKO010000204.1 GCA_028281075.1 Alphaproteobacteria bacterium
GTTGTTTTTCAACAGGTTGCGATGCCGCTGGATGCTGGCCTGCGCCAGCATGACGGCTTCTTTTGGGTCGTGAGTAATTCATTCACACGCTCTGAGGAGCTCCCGAAGGGACCGTCTCGAAGCGCGCCATCAAGTCACCCCTTCACGCAGACCACCTGCTTCAGCGTGTGGACCACGTCGACCAGGTCGGTCTGCGCGGCCATGACGGCGTCGATGTCCTTGTAGGCCATCGGCGTCTCGTCGATGACGCCCGTGTCCTTGCGGCATTCGACGCCCTCGGTGGCGGCGATGTGGTCCGCTTCCGAGAAGCGCCGCCGGGCCTCGGCCCGCGACATGGCGCGGCCGGCCCCGTGCGAGCACGACAGGAAGGCGTCGCGGTTGCCCTTGCCGCGCACGATGTAGGACCGCACGCCCATGCTGCCCGGGATGATGCCGAGCTCGCCGTCGCCGGCGCGCACGGCCCCCTTGCGGGTGACCCAGACCCTGGCGCCGAAATGCTCCTCGCGGGCGACGTAGTTGTGGTGACAGTTCACCGCCACTTCGCCCACGCGGAAGTCCGTGAACACCTCGGCCATGACCTCGAGCACCCGGGCCATCATGCATTCGCGGTTCGCCCGCGCGAAGGCCTGGGCCCAGCCGACCGCCTTGACATAGTCGTTGAAGCCCTCGGTGCCCTCCGGCAGGTAGGCGAGGTCGGCGTCCGGCAGCCGGATGAACCAGCGTGCCATCTCGCGCTTGGCGCGCTCGATGAAGTAGCCGCCGATGCGGTTGCCGATGCCGCGCGAGCCCGAATGCAGCATCACCCAGACCCGGTCCGCCTCGTCGAGGCAGACCTCGATGAAGTGGTTGCCGGTGCCGAGCGTGCCCAGGTGGTGCACGCTGTTGGCCTTGGCCAGCTTCGGATGCGCCTCGGTCAGCGCCCGGAGCCCGGTTTCCAGCGTGCCGTCCCGGTAGGGCGTGTCGCGCCACGCCGTGGCGACGGCATCCGGCACGTCGGTCCAGGCCCCGGCGTCGCGCCGGCGGTCACCGTTGCCGGTGCGGCCGTGCGGCACCGCGGCCTCGATGCCGGCGCGCAGCTCCGACAGGTTGTCGGGCAGCGCCGCCGAGGTCAGGCTGGTCTGTACCGCCATCATGCCGCAGCCGATATCGACGCCGACCGCGGCCGGGATGATCGCGCCCTTGAGCGGGATCACGCTGCCGACGGTGGCGCCCATGCCCCAATGCACGTCCGGCATCGCGGCGACATGGCGGTGCACGAAGGGCAGGCTGGCGACGTTGCGGAGCTGGGCCAGCGCCGCCTCTTCCACCGGCACGCCCCGGGTCCAGGCCTTGATCGGCCGGCCATGTCCGGTCTCGATGTATTCGTATCCGCTCATTGTTCCTCTCCTCGGCCGCGGGTCCCGAGGTCCGCCGCCGGCGACGAGGCCATGAAAAAACCCCTCCGGAGCGGGTCTCGGGAGGGGTCGCGGTCTGTTTGGCCGTGATGGCCGTGCCGGCTTAAGCGATGCGCGCGCCCTCCTGATCCGTGGCGGACTGTATCCGCCCGGAATTGTCGCTGCTGGCGATCGGATAAACCGCGATCGCACGGCGTGAGGTTTCTGAAAGACGCATCGTTCCGCTCGCTTCATGCCCGGGACCGGTGACGCGCACCGGCGCCCGGCGGTCATGGGAGATACAGCCTTCGGTCGCGCCAGTCAAGGTTTATGCCCGCTTTTGATGGCCGGCGCGCATCGCGGACTTGGCAGCGCAGCGAATATCACCGCCAAGACGCCAAGGCACCAAGGTCACGCGGCGAGCACGGTGGCCGGATTGCCTGTTCCTTGGTGCCTTGGCGCCTTGGCGGTAAACCCCAGCCGGCCGCCGGCGGGCTACGACCTGGGCGGCAGGACGAGCTGGGTCTGGGTCACCAGCGCGGCCAGCTTGCCGGCCTCGGTGGTGATGCGGGTCTGCCAGACCATGGTGGTGCGGCCGCGATGCACGGCCGTGGTCTCGGCCGTGAGCGTGGTGCCGACGGGCGCGGCGGCGACGAAGTTGGTCTTGCTCTCGATGGTCGTGGTGCCGGCGCCCTGGGGCAGGTTCAGGAAGGTGGCGACGCCGCCCAGCGTGTCGGCGAAGGCCATCAGCGCGCCGCCATGGGCGACCGCCGGCCGGGTGCAGAGATCGTCGCGCACCGGCAGCTCGGCGCGGATGCGTTCCGGCGTCGCTTCGGTCAGGCGGATGCCCATCAACCTGCCGAACGGCAGCATGTTCGCGTTGAGTTGCTCGAGCTGGTCCACGTCCATGTCCTCCGATCCGTCGCGTTGGGTCCGCGCCCATACTGACGCCTGGCGTCGCCGGATCAATTACGCCGGAGGTAAGCGGGCCCCCACGCGGCCACCCGGATCGGCGGCGGGCCGCCAGTCGGGACGGCCGAAGATCCGCATCCAGACCTCGCCGGCGCCCCGGGCCCGGACCAGATCGCGGAAGAAGTCCGGAAACTCCGAGAACCAGACGCGCAGCGGATTGACGCTGTCGAAGTCGCGCTTCAGGCCGTAGCGCGGCGTCTCGACCTCGGCCTGGAAGCTGCCGAACAGGCGGTCCCAGACGATCAGGATGCCGCCATAGTTGCGGTCGAGATACTTATCGTCGCAGCCGTGATGCACGCGGTGGTGCGCGGGCGTGTTCAGCACCCATTCGAGCGGGCCCAGCTTGCCGATCAGCTCGGTATGGATCCAGGTCTGATAGGCCAGCACGACGAGGGTGCCGAAGATCACCAGCTCGGGCGGAAAGCCGATCAGCACCATGGGCACGAGCGCGATCATCGACCAGACGCCTTCGAACGGTCCGAAGCGGACGCCGGTGACGATGTTCATGTGCCGCGACGAGTGGTGCACCGCGTGGTTCAGCCACAGCACCCGCACCTCGTGCGCGAAACGGTGTTCCCAGTAATAGAAGAAATCCGCCACCAGCACGGCGAGCACGATCGTACCGGCGGTAATCGGCAGCGACCAGGCGACGACCGCGTCGGCCAGCAGCGTATAGAGCGCGTAGGCCGCCGTCAGGACGGTGATCTCGACCAGCAGGAACGGCACCTGCGTCGAGGCGCTGGCCAGCATGTCGGCGACGCCGCGCCAGCGCAGCGCGCCGGTGATCGCGGCCTTGGCGAGCTCGACCAGCAGCATGGCGATACCGATCAGGAAGAAGGCCTCGTCGATGTCCGTGCCGAGCCGCGCCAGCGTGTCAGCGGTCATCGCCTTGCCCTCCCAGTCCCGTGGTCAGGGTGCGCCAGGCCAGCGCGGCGGCCTGCGCGGGCGTCGCCTCGCCGGCGCGCACCAGCTCCCAGGCCGCGTACAGCAGGTGGTCGTAGGCCTGCACGATCCACGGCGTCGGCACCGCCGGGTCCAGGCCGCCTTCCCGTTTCGCCGCCGCGACCGACTCGGCCAGCTCGGCGAGCTGGCGATCGTGGCCGGCCTTGATCTCCGGCACCCGCTCCAGCGGTTCGCGGGCGAGAAACCACTGCCGGTCGGCCAGCGGCATGATCGCGTCCAGCGACAGGCGCAGCGCCTCGGTATGCGAGGCCGCGTCCGCCGTCGCGGCGTCGACGGCGGCGTCGAGCTCGGCGATGGCAGCGCCGGCGAGCGCGACCATCAGGTCGTCGCGGCCCTGGAAATG
>JANQKO010000205.1 GCA_028281075.1 Alphaproteobacteria bacterium
CCAAGTCGCCAAGACACCAAGGTCACGCCGAACATCCGAAGACCGCGACGCCTGATCTTGGTGTCTTGGCGTCTTGGTGGTGAAACCTCGAACGTCGCATGCGCGGCAACCTAATAGGGACAGTCCCCAATAGATGCTGCATCGACGGTCATCTGGCGCTGTTCGGCGCCGATCCCGAGGCGCTGGCGCAACTCGACCGGCACCTGAACGAGCTGCTGGCGATGGACGCCTGACCGGGCCTCAAACCACCGGCACGCGCCTGGCGGCGACGGCGGCCGGCGAGATCACGTCCAGGTCCAGCTCGGCGCGCCAGCGCTCGGTGAAGCGGACGCGCGGACGCGTGTCCGCTTCCCTCGCGCCGTCGATGACGAAGCCTTCGAAGCCGTTCGACAGGACCTCGTTGCACTTGCCGACATAGATCGGGAAGCCGCCGATATAGGGCATGAACACGCGTGGCCGGCCGGGGATGTTGGCGCCGACATACCAGGAACTGCAGGTCGAGCGCAGCGAGACGGCCGCGACCTCGTTCACGTGCGCGACCCAGTTGTCTTCATGCGCGACCGTCGGCTCGATGGTCTCGGCGCCGGTGTCGCGCATGTGGCCCAGGCAGTCGGCGATCCAGTCGACATGCTGCTCGATGGCCGGGATCATGCTGGCCAGCACGGACGGGCTGCCGGGCCCGGTGATCATGAACAGGTTCGGGAAGCCGGCGGACGTCAGGCCCAGATAGGTGCGCGGACCGGCCCGCCACTTCTCCTTCAGCGTCAGGCCGTCGCGGCCGGTAATCGCGACCCGGTCGAACGAGCCGGTCATGGCCGCGAAGCCGGTGGCGCAGACAACGGCGTCGAATGCGTACTCGACGCCGTCCGTCACGACGCCCTTTTCGGTGAACCGCTCGATCGGGTTCGTCGACACGTCGACCAGCGTCACGTGCGGCAGGTTGTAGGTCTCGAAATAGCCGGTATCGACGCAGAGGCGCTTGCAGCCGAAGACGTTGTCCGGGCACAGCAGCGCCGCCGTCGCCGGGTCCTTGACGATGCCGCGGATCTTGTCGCGGGCGAACTCGGCGATGGTGTCGTTGGCCGCCTTGTCGAACAGCAGGTCGCCATAGGCGCCGAGGAACGGCAGGCCGCCGCGGGCCCAGAATTCCGCGTACTGGCGCTCGCGCTCCTCCGGCGTCGCGTCGAGCGCCGGCGAGGTATTGAACTCGAAATAGAACCCGGTCGGCCGGGCCCGCGCTTTCGCGCGAAAGGCCGGATAGTCGGCTTTGATGGCGCGTTCGTATTCGGGGTCCAGCTTGTCGTTCCAGGCCGGCACGGAATAGTTCGGCGTGCGCTGGAAGACGGTGAGCGACGCCGCCTGCTGGGCGATGACCGGAATGGACTGGATCGCCGACGAGCCGGTGCCGATGACGCCGACCTCGAGGCCGGTGAAGTCGACGCCCTCGTGCGGCCAGTGGCCGGTATGGTAGATCGGGCCCCGGAAATCAGCCATGCCCGCGAACGGCGGCAGGTTGGCGGCCGACAGGCAGCCGACGGCCATGATACAGAATTGCGCCGTCACCCGGTCGCCGCGGTCGGTCTCGACGATCCAGCGCCTGGCCGCGTCGTCGAAGGTCGCCGCCGTCACCTTCGTGTCGAAGCGGATGTCCCGGCGCAGGTCGAAACGGTCGGCGACATGGTTGGCGTAGTCCAGGATCTCCGGCTGTGGTGAGTATTTCTCCGACCAGGACCATTCCTGGTCCAGCTCCTCGGAGAAGGAATAGGAGTACTGCATGCTCTCGACGTCGCAGCGCGCGCCGGGATAGCGGTTCCAGTACCAAGTGCCGCCGACGCCGCCGCCGGCCTCGTAGACCCGCGCCGACAGGCCGAGTCCGCGCAGGCAATGCAGCATGTACATGCCGGCGAAGCCCGCGCCGACGACCACGGCGTCGAACGCGACATCGACCTCCAACGGCCGTTCGTTTTTTTCCCGGGACATGGGATCTGACGGCATGCCTGCTCTCCGCCGCGCGCGGCTGGTTCCGGAAGATTATCCGTCCGCCATGGTAACGGCCGCCGTCCACAGGTCAATCGGGCGGCGGCGATTCGGCGTCCGGTTCCGATGCCATGCCCGCCACGGACGCGAAGAACGCCCCCTCCCCGCCAAGCGGCGGACCATGTCCCGGGGCGGAATCGCGCCATTCCGGGCGTTTCGCCGACGGACCGGCGCTGCTCTACATGTCGTGATTGATTGGGGTCCCGACCTACCACATATTCGGGCGGCAGGTGATGCCGGGAACGGCATACTTGGTGGTCAACATATCGGTTCAGGGAGTGGTCATCATGTCCGGCAAGGCACGTCAGGCATCCGCCAAGCGCCGCGGCAGCCGCCGGGCAGGCCGGGCCGACCAGCGTCCGCCCAGTTTCCTCGGCTGGAGCACGACGGACCAGGAGGAGGTCGAGCGCCGCCGCTGGCGCGGGCGGACGGAAGCCCTGGCGATCGAGGCGTCGCCATCGGACCGGGCGTTCTTCGGCACCTTCCGCGTGCGCGCCGAAAGCGGCGCCGCTTACGATGTCGAGATCCGCTCGCTGGCGAGCGCCGACAATTCCTGCGGCTGCGTCGACCATCGGGTCAATGGCCTCGGTACCTGCAAGCATATCGAGGGGCTGCTGGTATCGCTGCGCCGCGGGCGGGCACGGGCTTTCGACCGGACGGCGCGGACCGGCTGCCCGACGGCGGAGGTCTATCTCTGCCGGCGGGACGAGGCCGGTATCCGCGTCCTGTGGCCGGCGACCGACCAGGCCGCGCCCCTGCGCCAGGCCCTGGGCGGCTTCTTCGCCGACGACGGCAGCCTGCTCGGCGACCCGCTGACCGCGCTGCCGGCCCTGCGCCAGGCCATCGACACGCTGCCGCCGGCGTTGCGGGCGGGTATCCGTCTATCGCGCTATCTGGACGACTGGCTGGACGATCAGCGCGGCCGTCGCGAGCGGCGGCAGGCGCGGGACCGCTATCTGGACGAGGTCGCGCGCGGCGAGGCCGAGGCGGAGCTGTTGCGACATCCCCTGCTGCCCTACCAGCAGGACGGCATGCTGCATCTCGCTTTCGGCGAACGCGCGCTGCTGGCGGACGAAATGGGGCTTGGCAAGACCGTGCAGGCCATCGCCGCCTGCGAGCTGCTGCGCCGCCGGCGCGGCATCGGACGCGTCCTCGTGGTCTGCCCGGCATCGCTGAAAGGCGAATGGCAGGATCAGATCGCCAAGTTCTCCGGCCTGTCCACGCAGATCGTCGAAGGCAGCCGCGCCAATCGGCGGCAATGCTATCGGCAACCGGCGTTCTTCAACATCTGCAACTACGAGCAGATCATCCCGGACGGCCCCGACATCAACGGGACGCTGGCGCCCGACGTGGTGATCCTGGACGAAGCGCAGCGGATCAAGAACTGGCAGACGAAGACGGCGCGCGCGGTCAAGGGACTGACCAGCCCATATGCCTTCGTGCTGACCGGCACGCCGCTGGAGAACCGGATCGACGAGATCTATTCGATCGTCCAGTATCTGGACCCGGGCCTGCTCGGCCCGCTGTTCCGGTTCAACCGCGCGTTCTATCAGCTCGACGAACGCGGCCGTCCCGTCGACTACCGCAATCTCGACGCGCTGCGCCAGCGGCTCGAACCCGTGATGCTGCGCCGGCGCAAGAGCGATGTCGAGGACCAGCTTCCGGCGCGGACGGTGACCAACTACTTCGTCGCCATGTCCGACGAGCAGCGGCGGTACTACGGGGAATACGAGGCCATGGCGGCCCGCCTGCTGGCGATCACGCGCCGGCGCAGCCTGACCAAGGAAGAGTTCGACCGGCTGCAGAAATGGCTGGCCTGCATGCGCATGGTCTGCGACACGCCCTACATCCTGGACCCCGACAGCCGCGCCTGCCCCAAGCTGGAGGAACTGGAGGGCATCCTGGCCGATCTCCTGGCCGAGCCCGACTGCAAGGTCGTGATCTTCTCGGAATGGGTACGCATGCTGGATCTGGTCGGCGAGCTGGCGCGCACCATGGATGTCGACGCGGCCCGGCATACCGGCGGCGTGCCGCAGCCGCGCCGGCGCGCCGAGATCAGGCGGTTCAAGGACGATCCCGCCTGCCGGCTGCTGCTGTCGAGCGATTCCGGCAGTGTCGGCCTGAACCTGCAGGCCGCCAACGTGGTCATCAACCTGGACCTGCCGTGGAACCCGGCGAAGCTGGAGCAGCGCATCGCCCGGGCCTGGCGCAAGCACCAACGCCGGTCGGTCAGCGTCATCAACCTGATCACCGAGGACTCGATCGAGCACCGCATCCTGCATCTGCTGTCGCAAAAGCAGGGTCTCGCCGACGGTATTCTCGACGGCAAGGGCGATCTCGACGCGCTGCGCATGCCGTCCGGCCGCAAGGCGTTCATCGAGCGCCTGAAAGCGGCGATGACGCCGCCGGCGGAGCCGGCGCGCCCACCAAGCGAGTCGTTCACCGAACGGCTGCAGGCGGACATGGCCGCGCATCATGGCGAGAGCCTGCTGCTGCTGGAGGTGCATCGCGACGACAGCGGCCGGGAGCGCGTGCTGGCGGTGCTGGACGGCAAGACCGGCACACCATCACAGGAGGCCGAACGGCTCGCCGGCGCGATCGGCGCGGCGGAAGACGACGGCACCGGCGACGCGCCTGATGTCGAGGTGCTGGACCGTGCCGGCTACGACCAGCTCAGGCGGCTGGCCGATGCCGGCATCATCGCCTTCGTCGGCGAGACCCGCCAGTTGCACCGCGCCGCCGCGCTTGATCTCGACGACGACCGCCAGCGGCAGCGCCTGAACCGCGCCCGCGCGCGCGTCGCCGATGCCGCGCGGAAACTGCGCATGGCGGCGCTGCTGGCCGGCGGCGGCTTCGCCGTCGAGGCGCGGGCGCCGCTGCAGGAGGCGATCACGGGCGCCGTGACCACCGTCGCCGCGCTCAGCAACGGCAACGACGGCGACGAAGCGGCGGCGTCGGAATCACTGGCGGAAAGTACCGAAAACCTGGTGGCCAAGGGTCTGTTCGACCACGATGTCCTGGCCGCCGTCTCGGCCGTTCAGAACGCGGCCGCAGAGCCGGTGGACGGGCAGGTCGACACGTTGATCGGCTCCGCCGAGAACGTGCTGGCGCAGGCCGAAGCCGTGATCGCGCACGCCGAAGCCGGATCGACCTAGGCGATCACGGCGACGCCAACGGTCCGCGCATGGACGCGCGGACCGGTCATGCAGGACCGTTGTTCTTGGCCGGTTGCAAGTTCCATGGATGCCGGCCTGCGGAAGTGTGAAGAAGTTATTTCCGACTCAAAGAATACCGTCATGCTGGCGCAGGCCAGCATCCAGCGGTATCACAACCTGCTGAAAAACAACAAAAAATGGATCCTGGCCTCCGCCAGGATGACAACTTGGGCGGCATCGGCGCGATTTCTTCACAGGCTCCTGCGCCGGCATGACGACGAGGGGACCAAGGGAACCGCAACGCGTAGTCATCGCCACAGGGATCAGGTCTAACGCTCGATCCTGGTCGAGAGCAGGACCGACGACATCGTGCGCTCGACGCCGTCGAGCAGGCCGATGCGATCGATGGCGGCGTCGATCTCGGCGACCGAACCGGCGGCGACGTCGGCGATCATGTCGTATTCGCCGCTGACCGAATACAGGGCGCGGACCTCGTCCATGCCGCGCAAGGCCGCCTCGATGGCCCACGAGGCCTTGGGCGAGGCCGTGATCATGATATGGGCGCGGACCAGCGCACGCTCGTAGGCGGGCCCGTATTTCAGCGTATAGCCGGCAATGACACCTTCGCGCTCCATCCGCTCCAGCCGGTTCTGCACCGTCGTGCGCGACACCTCGGCCCGCCGCGCCAGGTCGGTTGTCGAGATTCGGGCATTTTCCCGCAGATGGCGGATCAGCAGCCGGTCGATATCGGTAAGTTTCATAACGACAAGTCAATATAGGCAATTTGTTAAGGTTTGGCTGATAAATTGCAAGCTTGCAACTGTTTTCCGCGTGCGCCGCCGGCCACATCGAGAGGACAGCTCGAGGAGATCGCGATGCGGGCCATCGCCGTTATCGGCGCCGGGAAAATCGGCAAGACAATCGCTGAGCTGCTGCATGCGACCGGCGACTACCAGGTCACCGTCGCCGACCGGGACGCCGCCCAACTGGCCGGAATCGCGGCCGGCACCGCGATCGCGACCACCGCCATCGATATCGCGGACACGGGCGCGCTGGACGCCCTGCTGGCCGGCAAGTTCGCGGTGCTGAGCGCGGCGCCCTTCCACCTGACGCTGCCGATCGCCAACGCCGCGGCACGGACCGGCCTGCACTATCTCGATCTGACCGAGGATGTCGCCAGCAGCCGCCAGGTGAAGCGGTTGGCGGCGACGGCCGGCACCGCCTTCGTCCCGCAATGCGGCCTGGCGCCGGGCTTCATCTCCATCGCCGCCTACGACATGGCGCGGCGTTTCGACAGGCTGGACGAGGTGCGCATGCGCGTCGGCGCCCTGCCGGAATTTCCGTCGAACGGGCTGAACTACAACCTGACCTGGAGCACCGACGGCGTCATCAACGAATATCTCGAACCCTGCGAGGCCATCGTCGACGGCGAGATCCGCGAGACGCCGGCACTGGCCGAACGCGAGGAATTCTCGCTCGACGGCGTGCGCTACGAGGCCTTCAACACCTCGGGCGGGCTCGGCACGCTGTGCGAGACGCTGCACGGCAAGGTCCGCACGCTGAACTACCGCACCATCCGCTATCCCGGCCATTGCGCGATCATGAAGGTGCTGCTGCACGACCTGCGGCTGGGCGCCCGGCGCGAGGTGCTGAAGGACATCTTCGAGAACGCGCTGCCGACGACGCCGCAGGACGTGGTCGTCATCTTCATCACCGTCACCGGCGAGAAGGACGGCCGGCTGTCGCAGGAGACCTTCGCGCACCGGGTCTATGCCGGCGAACATTTCGGCCGGGAACGCACGGCGATCCAGATCACCACGGCCTCGGCGATCTGCGCCGTCCTCGACATGCTGGCCGACGGCGAACTGCCACAACAAGGTTTCGTGCGGCAGGAGCAGATCGCGCTCGACGATTTCCTCGGCAACCGCTTCGGCGCCGCCTTCGCCCCGGACCGGGCCGACCGAAGCGCCCGCGCCACCGCCGCCTGACACCGGCGCGGCGCGCCGGCGGCGACAGCGGTATAGTGTTGTCGCGAGCGCCGCGACCGACGCGGCCGAAACGAGGACCCGCCCGCCATGACGACCCTGCCGTCCGCCGCCACCGAAGCCCATGACATCCTCGCCCGCCTGGGCGTCCCGAACGAGGTGCTGGAGGCCGGGCCGCTGGCGGTGCGTTCGCCCATTGATGGCACGACGATGGCGCGCCTCGCCGTCGCCGGCGCGGCCGAGACGCAGGCCGCCATCGCCAGGGCCGAGACCGCCTTCCGGGCATGGCGGTCGGTACCGGCGCCACGGCGCGGCGAGCTGGTGCGCCTGCTGGGCGATGAGTTGCGGGCGGCGAAACCGGACCTCGGGCGGCTGGTGACGCTGGAGGCCGGCAAGATCGCGTCCGAAGGCGCGGGCGAGGTCCAGGAGATGATCGACATCTGCGACTTCGCCGTCGGCCAGTCGCGCATGCTCTACGGCAAGACCATCGCCTCCGAACGTCCCGATCACCGGATGATGGAGAGCTGGCATCCGCTCGGCCCCGTCGGCGTGATCACGGCCTTCAACTTCCCCGTCGCGGTCTGGTCCTGGAACGCGGCGTTGGCGCTGATCTGCGGCGATCCGGTGATCTGGAAGCCGTCCGAGAAGACGCCGCTGACGGCGCTGGCCACGGACGCCATCTGCCGGCGCGCGCTGGCCGCCTTCGGCGACGCGCCCGACGGCCTGCTGCAGGTGATCGTCGGCGACCGGGCGGCCGGCGAGGCGCTGGTCGACGACGCCCGCGTGCCGCTGGTCTCGGCCACCGGCTCGACCCGCATGGGCCGCGAGGTCGGCCCGCGCCTGGCCCAACGCTTCGCCCGCGCGGTGCTGGAGCTGGGCGGCAACAACGCCGCGATCGTGGCGCCGACGGCCGATGTCGGCCTGACCGTGCGCGCGGTCGCGTTCGCCGCCATGGGCACGGCCGGGCAGCGCTGCACCACGCTGCGCCGGCTGATCGTGCACGACGATGTCTACGACCAGGTCGTGCCGGCCTTGCGGAAGGCCTATCAGGGCGTCGCCATCGGCGATCCGCGCGACGCCGCGACACTGATCGGCCCGCTGATCGACGAAGCGGCGTTCGACGCCATGACACGCGCGCTGGAGGACGCGCGCCAGGCCGGCGGCACCGTCACCGGCGGCGAGCGGGCCTTCGAGGCGGCCGGCGGCGACGCCTATTACGCGCGGCCGGCGCTGGTCGAGATGCCGGCGCAGACACCGAAGGTGAAGGAAGAGACCTTCGCGCCGATCCTCTACGTCCTGCGCTACGACACGCTCGACGAGGCGATCCGGCTGCACAACGACGTGCCGCAGGGCCTGTCGTCGTCGATCTTCACCGGCGACATGCGCGAGGCCGAAACCTTCGTCTCGGCCGCGGGCTCGGACTGCGGCATCGCCAACGTCAATATCGGCCCGTCAGGCGCCGAGATCGGCGGCGCCTTCGGCGGCGAGAAGGAAACCGGCGGCGGCCGGGAAGCCGGCTCGGACGCCTGGAAGGCCTACATGCGCCGCGCCACCAACACGGTCAATTACGGCACGGCCCTGCCGCTGGCCCAGGGCGTGACGTTCGAGATCTGAGGGTCCGATTCGGACCTCGTCATGCGCTTCAGACCGTTCGCTGAGATATCGACCCCGAAGGTTTACCGCCAAGGCGCCAAGACACCAAGGGAGAGGCAATCCGAGTACCGTGCCGGCCGCCTGATCTTGGTGCCTTGGCGTCTTGGCGGTGACATCCGCTGCCTTGCCGCATCCGCAACGCGACCCGGCTGGCATCTGTTTCGACACGGTACTTCGCCAACAACGGGCTTGCGCTGGTGATCCGGAACGGGGAGACCACTCGCCAGGATACCGATCTCACTCGCCCCTTTCCGGATCGGGCTCCAGGAGCGTCGCCGGCTGGCCGAGACCGGCGGCGTCCAGCCGTTCGATCAGTCTCCGCTTCCTGTCGTGGCGCGCGCGGATATCGTCGACGCGGCGCGTGACGGCGTCTTCCTGTCCCGTTCTCCGCGCGAGCTCGCGAAGGTCGGCGATCAGGCTCACGGCGCTCTCATAACCACGTCCGTTGCGACTTGTGATCAACTGCTCGACATCACGCCACGACGCCTCGCCACGCTTGGCAAGCGCATTGAGATACGTTTCCCGTGCTTCCGCCGCCGCCGCTTCACGCTGCCGGCGCTCGGCCGCCGCCCGCGCCGCCGCCGCGCGTTCGCGCTCGGCGGCCAGACGCCGGGCCGCCGAGCGCAATTCGCCGGCCGTGCGTTGTCCGCCAGCGGCGGCGGACGCTCCCGTCGTGTCGACGCGCATTCGCCGCCGAAGCTCGGCGCCGAGATGCCGCTCGCCGTCGTAGAGCCGCAGCAGCAAGGCGTCCTTCTCGGCAACGGATAGCGTGCGGATGGCCTCCGTCGCGGCCGCGCGCCCGCCGTCCGGCGGCCCGGCCGGCGCGCCCGAGGCCGCGGCGGCCTCGACGAGATCGGGATCGATATCGAAGAAGTCGGCCGCCGCCGCCAGGGCCGGCGACAGGGGCGCCAGGCCGGGCAGCGGCTCGCTCACCGCGTCCTCGACCAGCCCATCCTCGACCGACATCAGCCAGACCAGATAGAACAGCCGCAGGTCACCGCGCAGAATGTCCTCGCGGAGCGGAACAAGCCCCGCCAGCACGCCACCGCCCTCCACCCAGTCGCCGGCGTCGATCTCGTCCCGCCAGATGTCGACGACGGCATGGTCGCCGGTGGTCCAGCACGCGCAGCATTCATCGTGGCAAAAGCGTCCGATTGACTCGATATCCAGCAGACGCGCCGGCAGGCGGACCGCAAAGCGGCGCGAGCCCCAGTTCGCGAGGTACAGGAAAAGATCGAAGTAGCCCGCCAGCACCTCCTTCGGGTCGCCACGAAAGTCGCCCCATTCGTAGGTGTTGACAAAGCTGCTGGCGGTGATGTCCGCGCGGCTCGACAGCTCGCGCAAGGCCGCCCGCGCGTCCGCGTCAAGCGGCCGGTCGATGGCCTGAAACTCGTAATACTGGTATTCGCTCAACACACGGTCTCCGGCAGGCGGATAAATAGTCTGGACGCGGCGCCGGACGGTCCGTCAATAGCCGCCGGCGGCGGGCGTTCAGCCCGGGCTGGTCAGGACCAGCGGGCCGTTCGGCGTGTCGAGCGTCGCCCGCATGCAGGGCGCGTCGGCGCGGGCCACCTGAAGGTCGATGTCGAGGGCGCGCCAGAGCGCGCCGACGCGCGCGGCTTCCGGATGGCCGACCTCGAACCGGGCGAGCGTGCAGCCCTTGGGCGACGTCGTCGCCGGATGCACGGTGTCGCCCCAATTGATGAAATAGGGCACGAAGTAGCCGAGCGCGGTCTCTTCCGGGATCGTCATGCTCCAGTGAATGGTGTCGCCGCTCGGCGTGTCGCGCGACATGTCCAGCATCTCGGCGGCGATGCCGGCATCGGCGTAGGCGCGCCGCACGGCCGCCAGGTCCGATGTGGCGAAGATCATCGCCTGGACGCCGGGACGGGGCAGACGCTCGAAACGCTCGCGCAGGGTGCTGGTGCTGTCCAACGCGGGATCGGGGGCGATGATCTCGAGATAGACGGCGTCGCCCAGCGAGACCAGGGTGTTGCGGGTGCCGTGGCTCGGATGCGAGCCGCCGACCACCGGGTCGACCCCGCTCGTCTCCCGGAACCAGGCCGTCGCGGCGTCCAGGTCCGGACCGGCCCACATGAAATGATCGAGCGTGTTCACCATGCTGTCGCACCCCCTTTTCGCGTTCTGCGGTTTGCGCTTTGTCCGGCCGCGAGCCCGGCCCATCCGAACGGACGACAGCGATGAAAATACAATAAGATCGGGCGGCGGGGAAAAATTTCGGAGTCGCCAGCAGCATCGGAACATCATTGCCGATTGCCCGGCCCGGTGCCGGGATGGAATCTATTGTCGGTCAAGTCATCCAGCGCAGCGTCGATGTACGAGACGCGGGGGAGCGGAAATGTCGGAACACGTCACCACGGAAGTCATGCAAGCCTGGCTCGAAGGCTCGCCGTTCATCCGGTTCATGAACCTGACCGTCGAGTCGGTCGATGCCGAGCGGGGCGAGGTGGTGATGACCATGCCCATGCGGCCGGAATTCGAGCGCGGCGGGCCGATGAAAGGCCAGTTCCACGGCGGCCCGATCGCGGCCCTGATCGACACCGTCGGCGATTTCGCCGTCGCCGCCGTGGTCAATGGCGGCGTGCCGACGATCAACTTCCGGGTCGACTATCTGCGGCCGTCGGGCGGCAGCCGGCTGACGGGACGCGCCATCGCCCGCCGGATCGGCCGCACCGTCGGCGTGGTCGACGTCGACGTCACCGACGACCAGGGCCGCCTGACCGCCATCGGCCGCGGCTGCTACGGCGCCCAGCGTGGCTGAGGGGGCGGCGGCGATGACGGACAGCGGCAACCTGGGCGACATCATCGATCCCGCGCGGGCGGACGACCATCCCTGGCTGGTCGAGATCGCCGAGAGCGGCGAGGAGACGGTCTGGACCTATGGCGACCTGCGCGGCGGCGCGGATGCCGTGGCGCGCGGCCTGCTGAAGCGCGGCCTGGCGCGTGGCGACGCGGTCGGCATCCTGGCGGCCAACAGCGCCCGCTACGTCGTCGCCTATTTCGGCATCATGCGCGCCGGCCTGGTGGCGGTGCCGGCCAGCCACAAGCTGCCGCCGGCGACGGTCGCGCATATCGCGGAGAATTCCGGGCTGCGGCTGGTGCTGGCCGACGGCGAGCGGGCGCCGCTGGTGCCGGCGGGCCTCGACGTCCTGCGGCTCGACACCGACGACTGGTCCGACCTTTGCGACCCCGGCCCGCTGGAGGTCGCCCGCATGGCGCCGGAAGACTTCGCCAACGTGCTCTATACCTCGGGCTCGACCGGCCGGCCCAAGGGCGTGCCGCTGACCCATGGCGGCTATGTCTGGGCGGTCCGGTCGCTGCTCGATTCGTCGCTGCCCATGGGCGCGGTGCGGGCGCTGGTCGCGGCGCCGCTGTTCCATATGAACGCGCTGTTCTTCACCAAGATGCTGACGGCGGCCGGCGCCACCGAGATCCTGCTGAACCGGTTCACGGCGCGCGCCTATCTGGAGGCCATCGCCCGCCACCACTGCACCATGCTGACCTCGGTGCCGACCATGCTGGCGCTGGCGATGCGCGAGACCGACCTGATCGAGCGCCTGGACCTGAGCTCGGTCGAGGTGGTGATGACCGGCTCGGCGCCGTCGACGGACGCGCTGATGGACAGCATCGCGCGCGTGTTCCCGAACGCCGTCATCAACAACACCTACGGCACCACGGAATCGAGTCCGATCGCCTTCGGGCCGCATCCCGACGGCCTGCCGAAGCCGAAGCTGTCGCTGGGCCACGCCTCGCCGCACGCCGAGCTGCGCCTGGTCGACGGCCCGGACGAGAACCAGGGCGTGCTGCAGGTCCGCAACAAGGCGATCATGCCGGGCTACCTGCAGCAGCCGGAGGAGACGGCGAAGCGCGTGCAAGACGGCTGGTACGACACCGGCGACGTCATGCGGCGCGACGGGAACGGCTTCTATTTCTTCGTCGGCCGGGCCGACGACATGTTCGTCTGCGGCGGCGAGAACATCTATCCGGGCGAGGTCGAGAAGATGCTGGAGGGCCATCCGGCCGTCATGCAGGCCGCCGTCGTGCCGGTGGCGGACGAGATCAAGGGCGAGCTGCCGGTGGCCTTCGTGGTGCCGCGCGGCGGCGCGGCGCCGACGGCGGACGAGATCAAGCAATACGCGCTGGCGAACGCGCCACCCTACCAGCACCCGCGGCAGGTGACCTTCATGGACGAACTGCCGCTCGCCGGCACCAACAAGGTCGACCGCAAGGTGCTGATCGAGCGCGCGGCGCGCGAATTCCGGCGCTGAGCGGCGAACGACAACGACGTAACGGAACGGGAACCGAACCATGAAAGCCCAGGTCCTGCACGCGCATGGCGCCATCGACGACATCACGTTCGAGGCCGGCTGGCCCGACCCGACGCCGGGCGAGGGCCAGGTCGTGCTGCGGGTGCGCGCCTGCACGCTCAACTACCACGACATCTTCACGCTGCGCGGCATGCCCGGCATCAAGGTGCCGATGCCGATCATCATGGGCATCGATCTCGCCGGCGACATCGCCGAGATCGGCGCCGGTGTCGAGGGCTGGCGGGTCGGCGACCGGGTGGTGATCGACCCCATCGACCGCAAGCGCGGCAAGCTGCAGGGCGAGATGATGGACGGCGGCCTCGCCGAATATGTCCGGGTCGAGGCGGACCAGTTGGTCGCCCTGCCCGACGCCATCGACTATGCCGATGCCGCCGCCCTGCCATGCGCCTACGGCACCGCCTATCGCATGATGATCACCCGCGGCCGGATCGCCGCCGGCGAGAAGGTACTGATCCTCGGCGCCTCGGGCGGCGTCGGCACCTGCTGCGTGCAGCTCGCGCGCATGGCCGGCGCGCATGTCATCGCCGCCTCGTCGAGCGACGCGAAGCTCGCCAAGCTGGCCGACCTCGGCGCCGACGAGGGCATCAACTACGCCGAGCAGGACTTCATGCCGCAGGTGCACGAGCGTTTCGGCAAGCCCCGGGTCTGGGGTGACGGCGGCGTCGACGTGGTGGTGAACTTCACCGGCGGCGAGACCTGGGTGCCGTCGATCCGCTGCCTGACCCGCGGCGGCCGGCTGCTGACCTGCGGCGCCACGGCCGGCTACGATCCGACGGAGGACATCCGCTACATCTGGACCTTCGAGCACAACATCATGGGCTCGAACGGCTGGGAGAAGAGCGACATCACAGCGCTGCTGGAGCTGGTCGGCACCGGCAAGCTGCGCCCGGTGGTCGAGGAACGGCTGCCGCTGGAGGAAACCCGCGCGGCCTTCCGCATCCTGGAGGAACGCCGGGTGTTCGGAAAGATCGCGATCATTCCGTGACCGGCGGGCGGCGACGCCGTCGACCGATATCGCATCCTTCGAAACGGCCGCCGCCCGACCTCCTCAGAGCGTGTGAATGAATTACTCACGACCCAAAAGAAGCCGTCATGCTGGCGCAGGCCAGCATCCAGCGGCATCGCAACCTGTTGAAAAACAAC
>JANQKO010000223.1 GCA_028281075.1 Alphaproteobacteria bacterium
CACGGAAGTGGTTCTCGTCCCGCTCCAGCAGCACGTATTCGCCGATCTTGCGCTCCTTCAGCCGGAACGGGCCCGAGCCGACGGGGTCCTTGTGCGCCGGATGCGTCTTGTAGTCGTCGCCGACGCCATAGACGTGCTTCGGCATGATCGGCAGTTGCCGCGGCGTCGACGCCGCCAGCAGCACCGGGCCGTGCGGCCGCGACAGCCGGAAGATCACGGTGTGGTCGTCCGGCATCTCCACCTTTTCGATCGGCCCGAACATCTGCTTGCCGAAGCGGTGATGCTTACGGATGATGCCCAGCGAGAACTCGACGTCGGCCGCGGTGACCGGCTGGCCGTCATGGAACCTGGCGTCCTTCGCCAGGTTGAAGGTATAGGTCAGGCCGTCGTCCGACACCGTGTAGGATTCGGCCAGATAGGGGCTGACCTCGTTGTCCGCGTTCAGCCGCGTCAGGCTGGCGAAGATGTTCGACGTCACCAGGCCGACATTGTATTGGCCGTGCAGCGGATCGAGGCTCGGCATCTTGCCGGACAGGTAGACCATGGTCCCGCCGTGGCGCGGACCGTCCGCGGTCGCGGATACGGCCGGCAAGGCCGTGGTCGCGAGCGCGAGTGCAAAAGCCAGATATTTCATCGACAACCTCCCGAGTGTCTTCTCGACTGATGTTACGGTTCCGGTTTCTTCTGTTCTTCAGCGCCGCTCCTCCGACGCCGTGTCCCGTGGCTTCTTCCCGGCCGGCCGCCGCCGGCCTCAGTGGCGGCGCAGCACGCTGCCGGTATTACTCTGCTGGCGCGCGCCGTCGCGCATCGCCGGCACGCCGTTGACCAGGACGTGCGCGATGCCGCTGGCATAGCGCCGCGGCTCCCTGACCGTGCAGTGGCTGGCGACGGCCTGCGGATCGAACACGGTGATGTCGGCCCAGTGCCCCGGCTGCAGGCTGCCGCGGTCGCGCAGGGCCAGGCGCTCGGCCGGCAGCGTCGTCATGCGCCTGATGCCCTCGGCCAGCGGCATCACCTTGTCGTCGCGGACATAGGTTTGCAGGAAGCGCGCCGCCCAGCCATAGCCCGCCAGCGAGCCGATATGGTCCTTCAACTCGCCATAGGGCGCCAGCGCCAGGGTGTCCGACATCACCGCGCAATGCGGCTGTTCCAGGCAGAGCTTGATCTCCCGGTCCTTGAAGGAATGCGAGGTCCACATGAGCTGGCTCACGTTCTCGCCTTCCTCGAGCAGCAGGTCGAACACGGCGTCGAACGGGTCCTTGCCGCGCGCCCTGCCGATCTCGGCGATGGTCATGCCGACCAGACCGGTATTGGCCTGCGAGCGCAGCAGCACGATGTCGTCCCAGCGCCCGGCCGGCACCAGGCGCCAGATCGGCTTCGGATTGACTTTCATGCGCTCGCGCGTGTCCGGGTCCATCAGCCGGTCCAGCAGGGCCGGCACGCCGCCCTCGCGGGCCCAGGACGGCAGGCTCGCGACCACGCCGGTATGCGACCAGTCGTGCGGGATCACGTCGAAGGCGACGTCGACGCCGTGCCGCCGGTTGCTGTCGATCATCTCGATGGAATGTTCCATGGCGTAGTCCGGCGCGCCGAACTTGGGCTGGATGTGCGAGATCTGCAGCCGCGCCCCGCCCAGCCGCGCCGTCGCCATGGCCTCGCCGAAGCCGAGGTCGTAATAGATGTCGCGGTTGCGCACATGCGTCGCGTAGAGCACGCCGTGCTTGGCCGCGACCTCGACCAGCGGCACCACATGCTCGGGCGCGGCGACGCTGCCCGGCCAGTATTCCAGGCCGGTCGACAGGCCGCCGGCGCCCTGCTCCATGGCCTCGTCGACCATGCGCGCCATGGTCTGGACCTCGTCAGGGTTCGCCGGCCGCAACTGGTCGCCCAGCACCGCCCGGTGCACCGTGCCGTGGCCGACGAAGGCGACCACGTTGACGCCCAGCGGCCGCGCTTCCAGGTGATCCAGGTATTCGCCGAAGCTGCGCCAGCCCAGGTCCACGCAGCCCGGCGCGTAGCCCGGCGACATCACCTCGATATCGCGGGCGCAGTTGGCCGGCGCGCAGCTCACGCCGCACTGGCCGACGACCTCGGTGGTCACGCCCTGGTGCACCTGGCTCTCGGCGCAGCCGTTGACCATCAGCGTGAAGTCGGAATGCGTGTGGATGTCGATGAAGCCGGGGCTGACGGCCAGGCCGGCGACATCGATCTCCGTTTCCGCCCGGGCCTCCGTCAACCGGCCGAGCGCGGCGATCTTGCCGTCCTTGACGCCGACGTCGCCCGCGAACGGCGCCCGGCCCGAGCCGTCGTAGATCTCGCCGCCGCGCAGAATGGTATCAAACATGCCGGCGAGCCACCGGATGCGTCCACGAAACGCCTGCCATGCCCACGTGCGACCCCTCCCTGGATGCAAAAAACGAGTGTTGCACGCGGTAAAAAGCAGCGCCAATGCAAAAGCCCTATTGCATTATGCGCATAACGCATGCTGCACACCGCGTCTCGAAGCCCACCCCGAACAGGCGCCGATGCACCAGGACCACGCCGCTGGTGACATCACCTGAAAAAAGGCTCACCACAAAGACGCAAAGGCACGAAGAACAGATCTGTCCATCGGCGCCACGCGCCAGCAATTTCTTGGTTCTTTTGCGTCTTCGCGTCTTTGTGGTGAACTCGTTTTTCTTATTCGGCCCAACGGACCGTTCCGGGTCACCGGGTCAGGACCCGGCGTCCGCCAGCCAGGCCACGCGCGACCGCGCCGCCCGCAACGCCGCGTCGGCGTCATCGAAGCTCCGGTCGCCGAAGCCGCCGATCGCGAACCAGCCCCGCGCGTCCTCGGGGTCGCGCCGGTATTCCTCGAACCCGAACCGGCCGTCGGGCCGGCGGAAGATATCGACGCAGCGCCCACCGTCGGGCGCGTTGATGGACCGCAGCACCAGGTTTCTGCCGGTCAATTCGGAGCCACTCCCGCGAACTGTCTCGATAATGTCACCGACCCTTCATGCCCGCGTGTCGAACGGGAAAGAAAGCTTCATGTCGATATCACAAATCTTGCACGGTCGCCCGACAGACTCCGGCCGCGTCCTAGCAAGGAGTTCCATCCATGACATCCATCATTCGACTGATGGCCGCCGCCGTCGTCGCCCTGGTCGCGGCGCCAGGCCCGGTGCTGGCGGACGACCGGCCCGACCTCGTGGTCGCCGTCAACGACATCCCCGATACGCTCGAACCCGCCGAATTCCTCGGCAACACCCAGGTCCGCATCATCTATTCCATGTTCGACTCGCTGATCCGGCGCGACTTCCTCGCCGACGGCCAGGGCCGGGCGTCGGAGCTGAAGCCGGGCCTGGCCGAAAGCTGGACACGGATCGATCCGACCACGATCGAGTTCAAGCTTCGCCGGGGTGTCAAGTTCCACAACGGCGACGAGCTGACCGCCGACGACGTGGTCTTCACCTACACCATGGGCCGAATGATCGGCGAGGAGCCGGTGGCCGCCACCGGCAAGCGCTTCATGGCCACGATCAGCCATGCCGAGAAGGTCGACCGCTATACCGTGCGCGTCGTCAGCAAGGTGCCCGACCTGATGCTGGAGCAGCGCATGGCCGGCTATGCGAGCTGGATCGTCAATGCCCGCGCCTACCTGATGCGGGGCAAGGAAGCCTTCACGCGCGCACCGGTCGGTACCGGTCCCTACAAGATCGCCGAATATGTCGACGGCGAGTATGTCAGGCTCGCCGCGCATGACGACTATTTCGGCGGCAAGCCGACGGCCGCCTCGATCACCTTCCAGGTCGTGCCGGAAGTCTCGGCCCGCATCGCCGGCCTGGTCAGCGGCGAATACGACATCATCGTCAACGTACCGCCGGACCAGATCCCCGTGCTGCAGGGCTACGACGACGTGCGGGTCGAGGAGATCGTGCTCGACAACACCCACATGCTGGTGTTCTTCCAGGACGCGCCGTTCATGCAGGACAAGAAGGTGCGCCAGGCGCTGTCGATGGCGATCGACCGCGACCTGCTGCGCAAGGCGCTCTGGGCCGACAAGAACTTCACGCCGAACGGCCACCAGTTGCCGTCCTACGTCATGTACATGGACGACTATCCCGGCTTCGCCTTCGACCCGAAGAAGGCCGAGGCGCTGCTGGCCGAATCCGCCTACAAGGGCGAGGAGATCGTCTATCGCCTGCCGCTGAACTACTACCTGAACAGCCTGGAAGCCGCCCAGGCCATGCAGCAGATGTGGAAGAAGGTCGGCCTCAACGTCAAGGTCGAGCCGGTCGAGAACTGGTCGCTGGTGAACGACCAGGAAGGCACCCATATCCGCCCCTGGTCCAACACCCACCGCATGCCCGATCCGCTCGGCTCGTTCGTGCCGCAGTGGGGCAATCTCGGCTGGGTACAGCGGAACAAGAAGTATCCCGAGCGTGAATGGAAGGCGCCGGCCCGCTTCAACGAGCTGCACCGCAAAATCGAGTCCGAGACCGACATGACCGCCCGCCAGGCCGCCTATCGCGAGGCGCTGGACATCTGGATGGACGAGGTGCCGGGCACGATGCTCTAC
>JANQKO010000554.1 GCA_028281075.1 Alphaproteobacteria bacterium
GCCGCCATGCGCCACAGCCGGTGCCCGTGGTTCCGGCCCCGCGGCGTGTAGGCGAAGATCGCCCAGCCGTCGTTCTCGGCCAGGATCGGCCGGATATAGTCCCAGGCCGACGGGTCGCCCAGCGCATACTCCGAGAACACCACGCCGACCGGGTTGGCGCCGACAAGGTTGTTGTAGTTGTCCGAGCCGACGACCTGCCAGATCGAGCCGTTCCTGAGCTCGATCTTCATCTCGGTCTTGTTGGTGGCGGCGCGGACGCCGCGCGGGAACGCCGTGTCGACGAACCTGCGGCCGTCCTTGCCGACCCCGTCCCAGACCACCTTGCGGCCCTGCGCCGCCGTCGGCAGCATGTGCCAGTAGACGCCGGTCCGCGCGTGCGCCGCGCAGGCCGCGAAGTTCAGGCACAGGCTGTCCTTGCCCGCGCGCCGGTGCCAGATCAGCAACGCCCGCCGGCCGCCCTGCTTGACGAAGTCCCAGGCCGGCCGCTGGTAGCCGCGCGCCGACCAGCCGGCGGGCAGCCTAATCGTCCCCGGCGACGCGGTCCCAGTCATCGGCGATCACCACCCGTACCGGCCCGCTGTCCCTGTCAATGCCGGCGCCGGCCCGGTCGCGATAGGCGTCCGGCCGGTGCGCCTTCAGATAGAGCGCCGCCAGGCTGTCCGAATAGTCCCTGATGGTGCCGACCTGCTGGCCGGCGTAATAGACCGGCCGCTCGACGCCGCGGAACGCCCGCCGGTAGACCTCGGCCTCGGCCCGGTCGACGGCCTCGGCCACGGCGTCCGCCCAGGCCTGCGCGAATTCCGGGTCCGCGTCCCGCAGCGCCCGCGCCCGGGCGAAGGTCAGCCCGGCCGCGTCCGCCGCCAGCGCCGCGCTGCCGGTCGCCCGCAATTCGGTAAGAAACCTGGCTCGCCGGCGCCGGCTCGGTGTCGCCTCTCTCGCCATTCCCGGAAGGCCCGGCGCGCCGGCGGGCGACCGCCGGCCGCCGGAATCAAAAAGCCCCGGCGCGTCGCGTCGGGGCTGCCCACTCTGATTCGGTAGCGTAGTGATTATGGGGACGATCGATGGCCATTGTCAATCCGGCGATCATCGCGCGGCACCCTCGGACGGCGTCGACGGGGGCGCCGTCGCGATCCGCCGGCCGACGCAGCGGCCATATCCGAGGTCGCGGACCAGCTCGTCCTGGCTCAGGTTTTCCGGCGCCGACATCACGCAGGCCTTGCCCGTCAGCTTGTCGACGCGGATCGCGATCTCCTCGCCATAGGGCGTCATGATCCGCTCATAGCCGAACCGGTTCAGCCAGACCACCGCGAACAGCACCAGCAGCGCCGCCGACACCAGGATCGCGATGGTCCGGAAGCGCCGCGGGTCCCGGCCCAGCAGCGCGTCCTCCGCTTCCTTCTTCATCCCTCGATGCTACACCGGACGCGCCCCGGCGTCGCCGCCGGCCATGCCCGTGATCTTTATAAAAACTTAAAGCCTCTCGCGCAGACTTGCTCCGGCCGGCCGTGACTGATCGCGGCCGGGGGCAATGCCGGGCACGTGACCCCATGCGAATACTGTCCTTCATCTCACATGGCGACGAAAACGGCGCCCTGGCCAACCAGATCGCGCGCCAGGCCATGCGCGCCGGCGAGGGCGACGTCGCGGTCATCCGGCTCTCGCCCGGCGCCGCCGCCAACGACGCGGACGCCGGCCCGGACACCGACGCGCCCCGGCTGATCCGCCGCGACGCCGCCGACCTGCTGCCCGAACTGGAGCGGCAGTACCACGACGGCCTGGCGCTGGCCGTGATCGAGACCAGCGCCGGGGAGCAGGACGCCGCCGAGCAGGCCATCGCCTTCTCCGATCTCGTCGCCATACCGACGGTCCCGGATACCGCCCAGCTCGACAGCGTGAAGGGCACGCTCGATGCCGTCGAGATGCGGGCGAAGCCGTTCGTCTTCATCATCAACGTGCCGTCCGGCAGCGCGGACCCCGACGCCGGCGCGGAAACCGCCATCGTGCTCTGCCAGTACGGCACGGTCTCGCCGGTGACCGTGAACCAGGGCGGCGCGCCGGCCCCGGACGCGGCCGCCAACGAGGACCTCACCGACGCGCCCGCCGGCGAGGACGAATCCGAGATCGCCCGGCTCTGGGACTATCTCCGGACCCGTCTGCACAAGGTGGCGCCGGCCGACGGCGACGCGGGCGACAGCGGCGACGCGGCGGACGCCGCGCCCGCCGACAGTGTCGAGAACCGCCGCCGCTACCGGCGCTGGGCCATGGATACGCTGGCGCGGCTCACCGTGAACGGCGATGTCAGCAAGTGCACGGTCGCGAACATCTCCGGCGGCGGCGCGCTGATCAAGAGCGACGCGCCAGCCAATCTCGGCGACGTGCTGTTCGTCACCGACCCGGCGCTCGGCGATTTCGAGGCCGAGGTCCGGCATGTCGGCGCCGACAACACGCTCGGTGTCGAATTCGTCATCGATCCGAAATCGAAGGAGAAGCTGGCCAGGCGGCTCGAAAACATCGCCGCGCCGAAGACCGACGACGACTAGCGCGGACCGCGTTCGCGGCGCCGCCGCGACCCGATATCGCATGCTTCGAGACGGCCGCTACGCGACCTCCTCAGCATGAAGTCGGAGATTGATATCAAACTCTAACCTCATCCTGAGAGCCTGTGAAAGAATCGCACTGAAGCCACCCAGGTTGTCATCCTGGCGGAGCCTGCCCCGGCGCAGGCCGGGGGCCAGGATCCACGTTTGTTGTTTTTCAACAGGTTGCGATGCCGCTGGAT
>JANQKO010000342.1 GCA_028281075.1 Alphaproteobacteria bacterium
TGCAGCTAGGCGTAAAAGGCGCGGGGCGTACCATCAAGATCGATTCCTCCCTGACCGGCTTCGATGACGTCGTCGCCGACGTGGTCGCGGCGGCCCGACGCCGGGGCCTGACCTTCGGCGAACCGACGCTGGAGAACCTGCGGTCGATGGGCCTGGCCGAGCCGGCGGAGACGCCCTGATGGCGAACGTCCTGCGGGTGCGCGACCTCGCCGTCGAGTTCCGGGTGGCCGAGGGGCTGATCCGGGCCGTCGACGGCGTCTCGTTCACGGTGCCGCAGGGCAAGACGGTGGCGCTGGTCGGCGAGTCCGGCTCGGGCAAGAGCGTGGTCAGCCAGACCATCATGCGGATCCTGCCGAAGGTCGCGAACATTGCCGGCGGCGAGGTGCTGTTCTTCGATCCCGACAAGCCGGGCTCGTTCGTCGACATCACCCGCCTCGGCGCCCAGAGCCGCGACATGCGCATGATCCGCGGCGGCCGGATCTCGATCATCTTCCAGGAGCCGATGACCTCGCTGTCGCCGCTGCACACCATCGGCGACCAGATCTCCGAGGCCCTGCACCTGCACCGCGACGTCGACAAGGCGACCGGCCTGGAGATGGTCGCCGACATGCTGCACATGGTCGGTTTCCCGGACGCCAAACAGGCGGTCTACAAATATCCGTTCGAGCTGTCCGGCGGCCTGCGCCAGCGCGCCATGATCGCCATGGCGCTGATCTGCCGGCCGGCGCTGCTGATCGCCGACGAGCCGACCACGGCGCTGGACGTGACGATCCAGGCCCAGATCCTGAAGCTGATGCACGACCTACAGAAAGAGCTGGGCATGGCCGTGCTGATGATCACCCACGACCTGGGCGTCGTCGCCAACGTCGCCGAGGAAGTGATCGTCATGTACCACGGCAAGGTGATGGAGCGCGGCAGCGTCGCCGACATCTTCCGCAAGCCCGAGCATCCCTATCTGAAGGCGCTGCTGCAAGCCGTGCCGCGGTTCGGCATGAAGCCGGGCGAGCGGCTGACGCCGCTGCGCGAGATCAAGGCCGAGGCCGGCGGCCTGCTGCGGCAGAAGACGCCCTGGCCGGCCGACGCCGACAACTCGGGCCCGCTGCTGCGGGTCGAGCATCTGAGCAAGGCCTTCACCACCCGCAAGCGCAGCATGTTCGGCGGCCAGCCGGGTGGCCGGGTGCTGGCGGTCGACGACGTCAGCTTCCATATCGAGCGCGGCGAATGCCTGGGCCTGGTCGGCGAGAGCGGCTGCGGCAAGACCACCACGTCGAAGATGATCATGCGGGCGGTCTCGCCGGACTCGGGCGGCCTGACGCTGAACGACAACGGCCGGATCGTCGACGTCCTGGGGCTGAAGAACGAGGAATTGTTCAAGTTCCGCCGCAAGGTCCAGTTCATCTTCCAGGACCCGTTTTCCGCCCTGAACCCGCGCATGACGGTGTTCGACATCGTCGCCGAGCCGCTGGTGATCCACAATATCGGCGACCAGGAGGAACGGTTCGAGCGGGTCAAGGAGCTGATGACGCTGGTCGGCCTGGACGTTCGCTTCCTGCGGCGCTATCCGCACAGCTTCTCCGGCGGCCAGCGCCAGCGCATCGGCATCGCCCGGGCGCTCGCCCTGCAACCGGACCTGCTGATCTGCGACGAGCCGGTCTCGGCGCTGGACGTCAGCGTGCAGGCCCAGGTGCTGAACCTCTTGAAGGACCTGCAGGAAGAGCTGGGCCTGACCTACCTCTTCATCTCGCACAACCTGGCCGTCGTCGACTATATCGCCGACCGCATCGCCGTGATGTGCGCCGGCCGGCTGGTCGAGATGGCGCCGCGCGAGGAGCTGTTCCAGAACCCGGCGCACCCCTACACCAAGGCGCTGCTGGCCGCCGTGCCCAAGGCCGACCCCGGCGCCCGGCTGGACCTGACGCTGTTGATGGAGGGCAAGGCGTCCGATCCCACGGCCTGGCCGGCGCCGTTCACGCTGGACGGCAAGACGCCGGTCGACCTGATCGACATCGGCCGCGGCCACTTCGTCCGCGCCGCCGTCGATCTGAAAGAGCAAAAGGTGGCGGAATAAAAACCGACAAGATGAGACATCATGAGGCTTCACAGACTTTTTGGCGCGGCGGTCCTGGCCGGGCTGATCACGGCGCCGGCGGCGGCCCTCCAACTGCAGGAGGTGCCGATGTTCAAGGCGGACGTCACCGCCGGCAAGCTGCCGCCCGTTCAGGAACGCTTGCCCGCGTCGCCTTCCGTCGTCGGCTTCGACGGTGAGGCGAAACGGATCGGCCGCCACGGCGGCGAGCTGCGCACGCTGATCTCGCGCGCCAAGGACATCCGCCTGCTGGTGGTCTACGGCTATGCGCGCCTGGTCGCCTACAACGAGTCGTTCGAAATCGTGCCCGACATCCTCGACTCCTTCGAGGTCGAGGACGGCCGGGTCTTCACGCTGCGGCTGCGCCCCGGCCACCGCTGGTCGGACGGCACGCCGTTCACGTCGGAAGACTTCCGCTACTGGTGGGAGGACGTGGCCAACAACGAGCGGCTGTCGCCGTCCGGACCGCCGCGGGCGATGTGGGTCGACGACGAAAAGGCGGTCTTCGAGGTGTTGGACGCGCACACCGTCCGCTTTAGCTGGACGAAGCCGAATCCGTTCTTCCTGCCGCGGCTGGCCGGCGCCTCGCCGCTCTACATCTTCCGGCCGGCGCATTACCTGAAGCCGTATCACGAGAGATACAGCGATGCCGGCGAGCTGAAGAAGCGCCTGCGGGCGGCGCGGACCCGGAACTGGGCGGCGCTGCACAACCGGCTGGACAACATGTACCGCTTCGACAATCCGGACCTGCCGACGCTGCAGCCCTGGGTCAACACGTCGAAGCCGCCGGCCACCCGTTTCGTCGCCAGCCGCAACCCCTATTATCATCGCGTCGACGCGGAGGGCCGGCAACTGCCCTATATCGACCGGGTCGTGCTGAGCGTCGCCGACGGCAAGCTGATCCCGGCCAAGGCCGGCACCGGCGAGGCCGACCTGCAGGCCCGCAACCTCGCCTTCAACAACTACACGTTCCTGCGCGAGAACGAGGACGCCAACCGGTTCAAGACCCGGCTCTGGCGCATCGCCAAGGGCGCGCATGTCGCGCTGTTTCCGAACCTGAACGCCAGCGATCCGGTCTGGCGCGACCTGATGCGCGACGTCCGGTTCCGCCGCGCGCTGAGCCTGGGCATCGACCGCTCGATCGTCAACGAGTCGCTCTATTTCGGCATCGCGCTGGAGGCCAACAACACCGTGCTGCCCGACAGCCCGCTGTTCCGCGAGGAATACCAGAGCATGTGGGCCGAGTACGATCCGGACCAGGCCGAGGACCTGCTGGACGAGCTGGGCCTGGACGAGTTCAACGACGAGGACGTGCGGCTGCTGCCCGACGGCCGGCCGCTGGAGATCATCGTCGAGACCGCCGGCGAGGATACCGAGCAGACCGACGTGCTGGAGCTGATCCGCGAGACCTGGGCCGAGATCGGCATCAAGCTGTTCATCAAGCCGTCGCAGCGCGAGGTGTTCCGCAACCGGGTGTTCGCGGGCGAGACCCTGATCGCGGTCTGGAGCGGCTTCGAGAACGGCGTGCCGGCGGCCGACACCAGCCCGGCCGAGCTGGCGCCGACGACGCAGCAGAGCCTGCAATGGCCGAAATGGGGCCAGTATTTCGAAACCAAGGGCGCCGCCGGCGAAGCGCCCGACATGCCGCACGCGGTCGAGCTGTTCGAGCTGAACGAGGCCTGGCTAACGGCGACGGACCGGGCCAGGCGCGAGGAAATCTGGCATAAGATGTTGTCGATTCATGCCGACCAGGTCTTTACCATCGGCGTGATCTCGGGCGTGCAGCAGCCGGTCATCGTCCGCAACGACCTGCGCAACGTGCCGGCGGAAGGGATCTACAACTGGGATCCGGGTGCGCATTTCGGGATCTACCGGCCGGACACCTTCTGGTTCGACCGGTGAGGGCGCACCGTCGCTGACGGCCGACCGCGGAGCCGAGGCTAGATGTTCACCTATTTCGTTCAACGCGTGCTGATCATGATCCCGACGCTGCTGGTGATCAGCGTCATCACCTTCATCATCATCCAGCTTCCGCCGGGCGACTATCTGACCAACTTGATCGAGGAGCTGAAGTCGCAGGGCGACACCGCCGCCCTGGAGAAGATCGAGTTCCTGCGCAAGGAATACGGCCTCGACCGGCCGATGCTGGAGCAATACGCGATCTGGCTCGGCATCTGGCCCGGCACCAATGGCTTCAGCGGCATCCTGCAAGGCGATCTCGGCTGGTCGTTCGAGTATCAGCGGCCGGTCGACGAGGTCGTCGGCGACCGGCTGATGCTGTCGATCCTGCTGAACTTCGCCGTGATCCTGTTCGTCTACATGGTCTCGTTCCCGATCGGCGTCTATACCGCCGTGCGGCAATACTCGCTCGGCGACCACGTGATGACCTTCGTCGGCTATATCGGCCTGGCGACGCCGAACTTCCTGCTGGCGCTGATCATGCTCTATCTGGCGAACGTCTGGTTCGGCCTGCAGATCGGCGGCCTGATGGACGACCAGTATATCGGCCAGCCCTGGTCCTGGGACAAAGGGGTGTCGGTGCTGCAGCACCTGATCATCCCGGTGATCGTGATCGGCACCTCGGGCACGGCCGGCATGATCCGCCGGCTGCGGGCGAACCTGCTGGACGAGCTGCAGAAGCAGTACGTCACCACGGCCCGCGCCAAGGGCCTGAAGAACACCAAGCTGCTGATCAAGTATCCGCTGCGCATGTCGCTCAATCCGTTCATCGCCGACATCGGCAACCTGCTGCCGCAGATGATCTCGGGCTCGGCCATCGTCGCCGTGGTGATGTCGCTGCCGACGTCGGGCCCGATGCTGGTCAGCGCGCTGCAGAGCCAGGACCAGTATCTCGCCGGCTCGTTCCTCTTGTTCCTGGCCTTCCTGACCGTGGTCGGCATGTTCATCTCGGACGTGGCGCTGGCGGCGCTCGATCCGCGCATCCGGCTCGGCGCGGAGGCCAGCCGATGAGCACACGCAGCGAGGGCGGCGAGCACTGGGTCTCGGACGCGCCGTTCGACCCCTATTCGGTCGAGGAGCTGACGCCGGAGCAGGAACGCTTCTACATGGCCTCGCAGTGGCAGCTCATGTGGTGGAAGCTGAAGCGCCACCCGCTGGCCGTCGGCTCCGGCATTTTCCTCGCCGTGATCTATCTGTCGATCCTGATCTCGGAGGTGATCGCGCCCTACAGCCTGCACAAGCGCAACGCCAAGTTCATCTACGCCCCGCCGCAGAGCATCAACCTGTTCCACGAGGGCCGCTTCGTCGGTCCCTTCGTCTACGGCTATACCGTGACCAAGGACCTGAAGCGGATGAAGCGGATCTACACCGTGGACGAGACCAAGGTGCACCCGATCCGGTTCTTCTGCCTGGGCGAGCGCTACAAGTTCTGGGGTGAGTGGCGCGGCCGCTTCCACCTGTTCTGCCCATCCGACATCGAGGTCGACGGCAAGACGGTGAAGGGCACGGTGTTCCTGATGGGCACCGACCGGCTGGGCCGCGACATCTTCTCGCGCATCGTCTACGGCGCGCGGATCTCGCTGACCGTCGGCCTGATCGGCATCGCCATCAGCTTCGTCGTCGGCCTGACGCTGGGCGGGCTTGCCGGCTATTACGGCGGCTGGATCGACAACGTGGTCCAGCGCATGATCGAGATGATCCGCAGCTTCCCGGAACTGCCGCTGTGGATGGCGCTATCGGCGGCCCTGCCGGTGACTTGGAGTCCGATCGGCGTGTTCTTCGGCATTACCGTGATCCTGGGCCTGCTGGACTGGCCGGGGCTGGCGCGCGCCGTGCGCTCGAAGCTGCTGGCGTTGCGCGAGGAGGATTTCGCCAGCGCCGCCGTGCTGATGGGCGCCTCGCCCCGCCGGGTGATCGCGCGGCACCTGCTGCCCAATTTCATGAGCCACATCATCGCCAGTCTGTCGCTGTCGGTTCCGTCGATGATCCTGGCCGAGACGGCGCTGTCGTTCCTGGGCCTGGGCCTGCGCCCGCCGGTGACGAGCTGGGGCGTGCTGCTGAACGAGGCGCAGAACATCAACGCGGTGGCGATCTATCCCTGGCTGATCTTCCCGATGCTGCCGGTGATCCTGGTCGTGCTGGCCTTCAACTTCCTGGGCGACGGCCTGCGCGACGCCGCCGATCCCTACAAATAAGCGCCGGCGGCGGAAGCCAAGAGAGTTTCATGCCGAATACGAGAAGAAATTGTCCTTGCGCCAGCGCCGGACCGTGAGCTTGCGCGGCCGCCGGTTATAGCGTTGCATGCCGGGAGGGTCGTTCCTGGCTTATGGGGACAGTCCCCGTAAGCTCGACATGGTGCCGGCGGTGATACCGGATTTTGAACCACAAAGACGCGAAGACACAAATCTATCAGGGACTGTCCCTATTAATCTCCCGCGCGAAGAAATCCACCCTCGTCATGCCGGCGGAGGCCGGCATCCATGGGCTTCGCCGGCAAGCGCCGCGCCTGCGGTCGGGTGCCTATGGATGGCCGCCCCGGCCTGCGCCCGGGCAGGCTCCGCCGGTTTGGCTTTGGCGGGAGACCGTTGGCGGTGCCGGGAAGCCGAAGACGTTGTCGTTCGGCGGGCGGCCAGTCCCATGGATGCCGGCCGCCGCCGGCATGACAATTGGGGGCGGGTCTTCGGCGCTTTCTTCACCGCCGCGGGGGCCGGCATGACCATGGTCCGGGGACAATGACAAACCGCCCGGACTTTTGCTCCGGTTACCTGACGTCCTCTCCCAAAACAACGTGTCTTTCGTTGTCGATCTGATAGAGGGATGGAATGCCGTTCGGCGGTGGATCCGGCGATCGAGTCGCGGCATCAGCCGTTCCTGATCCAGGAGAACAGCCGGCCAACCGTCGCCGCCAGTAGTCTCGAACCGCCCCGATAACCGAACGACCCGAGGTAGCCAACAAAGACCATCGTCAACCCGACCAACAAAAACGTCGGATCTCGACCCGGAAAGAGCACGAGGTCGGAATGGTAGGTTCTGCCGTCCGCCACCTGCTGGACGCGGCCAGCCCGAACGCAGTCGTTGAACAGCTCACGCCGCTGCTTGGCCGGAAAACGCGACAGACCGAGGCTAAGGTCGAGCGCGTCGCGGAACCTCTGCGCGGCCGAACGCTTATCTGCCTTCGGCGGGGATTGATCTGTCACCCATCCGCCAGGCGATTGGGACCATTTAAGAACCGATTGCACGCCACCCTCGCGAATGCCGTAGAAGTATCGGGACTCACCTTCCGGCACGCCCTGGACAGGACGAATATCCTCATCAATCCTTTTCGAGAGATAAGGCCAATCGTTTGGGTGGACTCCATAATAGAAATCGCCGTGCAGGCCTGTTCTCCAACTGTCCTTTGCCGCGGCGACACGTTGTTCCAGCTTTTCTCTCCGGGCCGACCACGCGAGATAGGCTTCGGCACGAACGGCATTCCCGCGCCACTCGACCGACAGGGATCGCGATACCGGGCTTCCAGATGGGCCGGAAGACAAAACTGGCGGCTTCGGCGGGTTCTCGAGATGGCCCTGGAGTTCCTGCTCCGCCCTTTCAATCAACGCCTGCTCGAATGGGGCCACACATTCGAGATCGATCGACCAATAGCGCTCGACGTTGTCGCCGCGCTCGGTATTACTGGCTGGCGCCCAGATGAACCGGTCCTCGGTGTAAATGATACGCCGATCGCGATTTTCCCAGCCCCAATGCGCAAGCGATAGCGCCAGTATCGCGATACCGGCGATAAACACGAGCAGAAAGACCCGTTTGAACGGCGTATCGAGGCGCTTCGGTGCGGTCATGAACGTCCGCCAACAGAGGTCATCAGCGTAGCAATTGAGTCGACTGCTCGAGCGTCTCGCGCAGGAGATTGGCATCCAGAACGGATGTCCATGTGACGGCGGTGAACGTCAGCGAGCCACCCTCGCCCCCCAACTCGACGACCCGGACCGAGATATGCAGTTCGCCATCGGCGACACGCGCAACGCCAGAACCGACGGCCGAGACCCGCCCCCGCCAGTTGGACAAGACGACGGGGCTGGATAACGCACCCATGGCGGTGACGGTGCGTTCGACCGTGCCGATCGCCGACTCGGCGGGCGTGGCCCACGGGCCGTTGAAATCGAGATAGGTCACGGTGACGATGTCGGTCTCGTTCAGACGGCTCGATAGCAAAACTTCCCTCAACAGCCGCCCGTTCGCGGCCGTGTAAGCCGCCTTCTCCAAAATGAATTCGCCGTCCGACAGGATCGCGACATGCGCCTCCGGGTAGTAGTATTCCCGCACTTCGCTTTGCCAGACAGGGTCGACCAGACGCCGAAGCCGTGCCGCCGCGGCATCCAGGCGAGGAAGCATCTGATCGACCAATTCATCGGTGACGTACATCGGCCCTTGCGGACTGGTGAAGGGTTTGCCGTCGGCCGCGGCCTGGATCTTCGCTTCGGCGTTTCGGACGACCCGAAGCACATTTTCGGCATATCCCGGGATGACCGTCTTGATGAGTACCTTCTCCTTCGCCGCGTCATAACCCGGAGACTTAACAACCCGCCCGGCCGCCAGACTCAGCTTCATACTTGTCCAGGCCTCACGCTGAAACCCGATGCTCTCGGCGATATAGCGGTCAAAGATGGGAAGAACTTCGTCCCAAACTGCGGGATCTTCGCTTGGCGGCTCCAGCATCAACGACCAGAACTCGGTATGCAGTTCCTCGGTGATGTAACCGCCGGCGTTCTGCACCGTTCCGACGATTTCCAACTGTCGCGGCGTTGGCACAACAGCCAGGTCGGTCGCACCGACCGACACGTTCACGACGCAGAGGGTGGCGACAATGATTCCAACCAAGCGGGTGCGCGGCCGCTGGCGCGAACCGGTCGCAGCCGCGCGGCGCGTCGGCTCTGTTCCCGACCCACGGTCCGAACGCAAGCCCATTTCGACGGCATGCAGCCAAGATCTGTTCGGTCGCCGCGAGAAAACCAATCGCATCCTCGGCATTTCGAAAAACGGCAGGACAAATAGAATATCCGGGCCCAATAACCCGTTCAAGTCGCAATCCGTCCCCGCGCGGGCAAAACGAGGCGGGTTAGAATCAAACTCTTAGCGCCGCCAGAAGCCTTCCTTGTCGATCTGGTGCAAGGCGGCGAGCTCGGCTTCGGTCGGCGGCGGGGTGTCGGTGACGTCGGGCATGGATCGCAGGTCCCAGCCGGTGTTCTCGACCACCTCGTCCACCGTGTGGCCGGGATGGACGGCGGCGAGGTGGAGCTCGTTGGTCGGGCCGTGCGGGCGCAGGATGGCGCGGTCGGTGATGACCACGGCCGGACCGCCGCCCGGCAGGCCGGCGCGTTCGCGGGCGTCGCCGCCATCGAGATAGCCGGGCGAGGTGATGTAGCCGACACGCTCGACCAGGCGGTGCTTCTGGTGGTTGATGATGACGATCAGGCGCTCGGCCATGGCGGCGATGTCGGGCGCGCCGCCCGAGCCCGGCAGCTTGACCGTGGGCGCGTCGGTGTCGCCGATATAGGACGTGTTGATGTTGCCGAAACGGTCGATCTCGGCGCCGCCGATGAAGCCGGCATGGATGCGGCCGCCGCTCAGCAGGCCCATGATCTGGATCAGGCCGGTGGTCCAGGCGGCGCCGAGCTGGTTCGGGCCGTCGCACATCGTGTAGAGCATGTCGGCGGCCGGCGCGTAGCGGGCGACGCCGCTTTCAAACAGGCCGACCGCGTTCGGCGCGTGCGTCAGGCGGGCGACGCCATAGGCGGTGATCGGCAGGCGCATGCCGACGAAGATCCGCTCGCCGTCGGCGATCTCGCGCGCCGCGGCGATGATCATCAGTTCCTGGGTCGAATAGTCGGACATGGCGGTGCCTATCGTGCTGCGCCGGTCTGGAAGGTCAGTCGGTGGCGTAGTTGGCGGGGGCGGACGGCGCATCGCCGGTGATGCGCAGTTCCTCGAGCTGGCCGCCGAGCTTGGCGCGGTAGGCGGCATGGTCGGCCACGTCGCGCACCCATTCGTCGCACCAGCGCTCGAAGCCGGCCGGGTCGCGGGTCTCCTTGTGATAGTCGTGGAAGAAGGCGTTGTCGCGCTTCCAGCGGCCGATCAGCATGGAGGGATGGTTCGCCGCCGGCACGTGGCAGACCGCGTTGACGCCGAAGCCGGGGATCAGCACGCGGCTGGGGTCGGAGGCGATGACCTCGGGCGCAACGATCTCGTCGGCCAGCACGATGATCTTCTCGGCCGCGATCGAGGCTTCCTGGGTCAGGCCGGTCGAGCCCCAGATATGCGAGTTGCCGTGACGGTCGGCGCGCTGCACGACGAGGAAGGCGATGTCGGGCTTCAGCGCCGGCACCAGCGCCACCGGGTCGGGCGTGTCCGAGAACGGGTTCTCGGCCAGCTTGATGCGCGGGTTCGAGCGCACGATGTCGGAGCCGAGGATCGACTTCACCGGCACGTAGGGCAGGCCGTAGGCGCCGGCGAAGAAGGCCATGCCGATGGTGAAGTTGGAATAGTCATGGATGCGGATCGGGTGCGGCTGGCCGTGCTCGGCGGCGCGGCGGTAATTGTGGCCCATGCCGCCGGAAACGTTGCCGACCCAGGCGCCGGTGACCTCGGCGACGCAGCCGGCGCCGATCAGCATATCGGTGGAGATGTCCGAGATCGGCGCGATCATGTTCAGGTCGCGGCGGCCCTGGCGGATCAGCTCGTGCGTCGCCGCGTAGGGAATGGCGTTCTCCAGCGCCGCGCCGAGCACGATGCTGGCGCCGTCCGGCACGAATTCGGCGATGGCGTCGCCGAGTTCGCAAAGCTTGTCGTCGTTGATGGCGCGGCCTCCCGGATTGAGCCTGATGTCGTTGTTCCTTGCCCCGGTTTTACCGCCAAGGCGGCCGCGGGCCAAGGGACCGCGACCGCGCGGCCCGTCTCAGCCGATATGGATGCCGGGCGTGGTGATTTCTTCACCGAGGTCGACGGCCTGGGCGAGGTCGATGTCGGGGCGCCGGAAATGTCCCGGGCGGGCGGCGGCATAGGCGGCGGCCGCCGACAGGGCCAGGTCCTCGCGCAGGCGCGGGGCCACGAGCTGCAGGCCCGCCGGCAGGCCATCGGCGGTGAGGCCGCAGGGGATGGCGGCCACCGGCAGCGCCGTCACCGAGAAGGCGTAGCAGGGCAGGAAGACGTCGTAGAACCGCTCGACCGGCCGGCCGCCCACCACCGTCGGCAGCGGCCGGTCGAGGCGGAAAGCCGGCGCGGTGGCGCTGGGCGCGAGGATGAAATCGTAGCCGGCCATGAACTCGCGCACGCGGTGCCAGTAGAGCGTGCGCAGGCGCTCGGCCCGGGCGATGGCCCGGACGTCGACATCGAGCGCCGCCGAGACCTGGTTGATCAGCGGCGCCGTCATCACGTCGCGATGCCTGTCGAAACGGTCGGCATAGCGGGCGACCATGCCGAAGGCGCGGGTGCCGGCGACGATGTCCGGCAGATCGGCGGTGTCGAAGCAGGCGTCCTCGACGATGGCGCCCAGCCCCTCGAAGGCCGTCGCCGCGGCGTCGGCGAGCGCGCCGACCGCCGGGTCCAACGGCACCAGGCCGCCGAGGTCGCGGGCATAGGCGATGCGCTTGCCCTTGAGGTCGGCCGGCGTCGCGGCGGCGGCCGCGTAGTCGGGCACGGGGCCGGGCAGGCTGGCGGGGTCGCGGTCGTCGGGGCCGGCCATGACCGAGAGCATCAGCCCGAGGTCGCCGATATCGGCGGCCATCGGTCCCTGTACGTGCTGGACCAGCGTGTCCCAGGCGAAGTCGCTGGGCCAGGCCGGCACCCGCCCCGGCGCCGGGCGCAGGCCGGCGATGCCGTTCAGCGCCGAGGGGATGCGGATCGAGCCGCCAAGGTCGGTGCCGATGCCGAGTGGCGCCATGGCGGCGGCGACCGCGGCGCCGGTGCCGCCGCTGGAGCCGCCCGCCGTGCAGCGCAGGTCCCAGGGATTGCGGGTGGCGCCGAACAGCTTGTTCGAGGTGTTCACGTCGTGGGCGAATTCCGGCGTGTTGGTCTTGCCCAGCAGAACGCCGCCGGCGGCGCGCAGGCGCTCGACCGAGACGGCGTCGTCGGCCGGCACGTCGTCGGCGCAGATCAGCGAGCCGAAGGTCGTGCGCAGGCCTTTCGTCTGGACGATGTCCTTGACCAGGAACGGCACGCCCTCCAACGGCCGGGCCGGTTCGCCGGCGGCGAGCCGCGCATCGACGGCGGCCGCGTCGTCCGCTGCCCGCGGGTTCAGGGTGCAGACGGCGTTGACGGCGCCGTTCACGGCCTCGACGCGGGCCAGGA
>JANQKO010000354.1 GCA_028281075.1 Alphaproteobacteria bacterium
CACGGCCGTGGTGCATGCCGACGACGTGGCGGTGGCGCTGACCAGCGCCGAGGCCTCGGCCCAGGACGCCAAGATCGTCACCGCCGCGGGCGCGGCCGAACGGGTCGCGCGCTGGCGGGCGCGGGGCCTGCGCGTCGGCTTCACCAACGGCTGCTTCGATATCCTGCATCCCGGCCATGTCTCGCTGCTGCGGCAGGCGCGGGCGGCCTGCGACCGGCTGGTCGTCGGCCTGAACAGTGATGCCTCGGTGGCGCGGTTGAAAGGCCCGGACCGCCCGGTGCAGACCGAGACGGCGCGCGCCCGGGTGCTGGCGTCGCTGGCGGCGGCCGACTTGGTGGTGGTGTTCGCCGACGACACGCCGCTGGCGCTGCTCGAGACGCTGAAGCCCGATCTGCTGGTCAAGGGCGCCGACTACACGATCGACCAGGTGGTGGGCGCCAGCGAGGTCCGGGCCTGGGGCGGCCGCGTGCTGCTGGCCGACATCGTCGACGGCCACAGCACCACCGGCACCATCGCGCGCATGAACCGCGCATCGGGCGGCGGCGCATGATCCTGGTCACCGGGGGCGCCGGCTTCATCGGCTCGAACGTGGTCGCGGCGCTGGCGGACGCCGGCCGCGAGGTGGCGATCTGCGACCATCTCGGCCATGGCGACAAGTGGCGCAATGTCGCCAGGCATGCGCTGGCCGACATCGTCACGCCCGGGGCATGCCTCGACTGGCTGGCCGCACCGGGCCGGCGCGTCGAGGCGGTGGTGCATCTCGGCGCGATCTCGTCGACCACCGAGCGCGATCTCGATGCCCTGGTGCGCCACAACTTCCGCTTCTCGCTCGACCTCTGGCACTGGTGCGCCGGCAACGGCGCGCGGCTGATCTACGCCTCCTCGGCGGCGACCTACGGCGACGGCGCGGCCGGCTTCGACGACGACAACGACCCGGCGGCGCTGGCCCGGCTCCGCCCGCTGAACGGCTATGGCTGGAGCAAGCAGGCCTTCGACCGGCGGGCGCTGGCGCTGGCCGGTGGCGGCGGCCCGGCGCCGCGGCAATGGGTCGGCCTCAAGTTCTTCAACGTCTACGGCCCGGACGCGTATCACAAGGGCGACATGCGCAGCGTCGTCTGCAAGGCGTTTCCGACGGCGGCGGCGGGCGAGGCGGTGACGCTGTTCAAGTCGCACCATCCGGACTATGCCGACGGCGGCCAGTCGCGTGACTTCATCTATGTGCGCGACTGCGTCGACGTGATCCTCTGGCTGCTGGACCGGCCCGAGGTCTCCGGCCTGTTCAATCTCGGCACCGGCAAGGCGCGGTCGTTCGCCGACCTGATCGCGGCGCTGTTCGGGGCGCTGGGCGCGGACGCGCGGATCGCCTATGCCGACACCCCGGCCGAGATCCGCGACAAGTACCAGTATTTCACCGAAGCCCGCATGGACCGCCTGCGCGCGGCCGGCTACGACCGGCCGTTCACCCCGCTGGAAGACGGCGTCGCCGACTACGTTCGCAACTACCTGGCGGCGGACGATCCGTATCGCTAGCCCGCCAGCTTGCGCTTGATCTCGCGGATGTATTTGGCGGCCGAGCGGTAGTGGCTGGGACCGGCCGATTCCACCCAGCGGCCGAGCGGGTAGCTGCCCTGCCAGTCGTATTGGCGTGGGCCGTAGAGATCGGCGTCGCTGCGGTCGTCGATGAAGCGGAGCAGCCGTTCGTGGCCCCGCGCGAGCCGTGTCCTGGCCTGGTCCCAGGTGATGCCGGCCGTCCGTTCCCGCACCCCGGCGTTGTAGGCCTTGAGCTGGCCCCAGTTGTAGCCCTCGGCCGGCACATGCACCGGCTTGCCGGCGGCGCCGTTCTCGTACCAGCCGAAGAACAGGTCGATCCAGTGGGCGCGGTGGGCCAGCGTGTCCTTGATCGTGATCCCGTCGTCGGGATGCGGCGTCAGCGCCAGGTCCCCGTCGATGCCGGCCAGCAGCGTCCGCAGCTTGTCGAATTCCGTCTCGGCGACGGCCCGCAGTTCCGCCTTGGTCTTCGCCACCATGGTCCGATCCCTGTCCGCGGCGTCCGCATGCCTGCCGCTGCCGTGCTCAATCTAACGATGAACGAAGCGCCGCCCATGACCGATATCAACGCCTGCGCGCGCGATGGCAACGCGGTCTTCGCGACAGCGGAGGGCTTAGTGCCTGCTGACCTGGGTCACGACAATGCCGTCCTCACCAGAGTTCAGGGCGCATCACCATCAGCGCGAAGACGATCACAAGACTGACGAAAGCAGGCCAGCCGAGGATGAACCAAAGCCGCATTGCGGCATGATATTCAGGCGGCAAGGCATCGCCATTCTCGGCCGCACGAACGGCAAGACGACGCATGCGGTACTGCAACTGCACGACCTTCAGCCAGCAGATCCCGGCAACGGCATAGAGCGCATAGGTCGCGACCAGCCAGCTTTCGAGTGGGTCGTAGCCGGCGAGGCGGATCATCAACAGGCCGGTAAGCGGCTGCACGATACCGGCGACGGTGGTGAACAGCCAGTCGGCGAGCACTGTATTTCTGGCCATGGCGGCAATAGCGTTGACGTCGCCGCGCAGGTGTGTCGCGAACATATGGAAGGCGGTGCCGAGGCCGGTGCCGAACAGGATGGTCGCGCTCAGGATATGCACCCATCTGATCCAGAGATACGGATCGCTCACCGTTCTTCTTCCAGTATCCGGTGGACCAGGATCAGGGCGATGATCGGGAGGTTCTTCAGCAAGCTGCCGAACAGGTCGCCCCACAGCCCTGGCGACAGGAGGCTTAGCGCCACTGTGTAGCCAAGCACGATGAAGAGCTGGACGTTCGCGATCGCCTTCAGCTGCCAGCCGAACAGGAGGGCGGCGGCGATTGCCAGATCTAGCAGGCTCGTCGATACGGCGAGCGCGGTCGCGAACGACTGACTTTCGGTGATCGGCGCCAGTATCGCGATATAGCGTGCGGGCTCGGCGAACAGGCCGAGCAGGCCGGAGACCAGCCACAATACGGCCAGCGTCAGCCGGATAACGGGTCGGACGAGGTAGAGACGCGCGTGCCAGAGGTCCTGGGATTCGGCAGGCCGATCCGCGAGCACGGCATGCAGGCCGCGGGCGCGGACGCCGGTCGCCGCCTCGAATTCCTCCGCGTCGCCGGTCAGCCTTGCCCTGAATTGCGTGACCGCCGTGGTCGTGATGGGATCGAGCTTGACGAGATCGCCCAGGCGGGCCAGCGCTGTTACTGACCAGTCCGGAACGCGGACGACGGGTCCTTGCGGGCGCCCGAGCCAGCGCCGATAGGCGTGGACGGCCTCAAGCAGGGTCAGGCGTTCCGGGCTCGCGGGCTCAAGGACCTGCCGTCCGCCCGCGCCGGTCGACAGCAAGCCAACAATCGCGGCCGCCAAGTCGTCCGTGTGAATGAATTCCAGCGCGTTGCCGCCGTCGGCGATAACCGGCGTGACCCAGGGGAAGGCGGCGATGGCGCGTAGCATCGACGTGCCGCCGTAGGAGCCGTGGCCGATGACGATAACCGGCCGCAGGATCGTCCAGTCGAGATCGCGGGCCATGAGCTTGTCGTCGCCCGTCCGTTTCGAGCGCGCGTAGACGGTGGTCGCTTCCTCGACGCCAATGGCCGATATCTGGATGATCCGCTTGACGCCCTGCCGCATGCAGCCGGCGTAGAGGGCGTCCGGCGCATCGACATGAACCGCCCAGGTATCGCGTTCCCGGCGCGACCGCAGAACGCCGGCGGCGTTGACGACGGCGTCAATGCCATCCAGCGCCGGCTGCCAGAAGCCGGCATCCCGCGCCGATGGAGCCAGGAGGTCGGCTTTGAATGTGTCGATGTCGGGAAACCGTCTTGACAGCTTGGCTGGGTCGCGAACCACGCCCCGCACCTCGATGCCCGCGCGGATCAGCGCGGCGACAATGGCCGAACCGACAAATCCATTGGCGCCGAGAACCAGAACCCGCATCAAGCCCCAACAAACGGGAGAACCACTTCGACTAATCCTAACGCGTTCTTTTGTCGGTCGCGCTGCTCGGTAAAAGCCGTTCCATCAATCGGGTGTTGACCTGTCATTCGAACCACTCAGGCCAAAGACACGCGCCATGGATGACGGCGATTATCTCAATGCGCCGTGGTCGGTCCCGCAAACGATAGGCAACGACATAGGGTGTCGACGTGATGACCAGTTCCCGCGTATTCGCGACACTGCCCGGCCGGCCCAGATCGGGATACCGGGCAAGGTCTGCGACGCGGCTCTCGATCGCCTCGATGACGCGCACCGCGGCCGATGGGTTCTCGTCGAGGATATAGGTAAAGATCTCATCGAGGTTCCGGCGCGCCCGTGGCGACCAGATGACGTTCATCGTCCGGATTTTGCGTTATGGGCGTCGATCTTGGCGCGAATTTCCGCCATGACGTCTTGGTGTGGGATGCCTTCACCTCGATCGAGCTCGGCCATGCCGGCCTGGATGTCGGCGAGCCAGCGGCTCTCGTCCTGCAGGTAGCGCTTCAGCGCTGCACCGGCAATCCAGGCGCGAGACCGGTCCATGGCGTCAGCCAGCCGGTCGATCTTATCGGCGGTGTCGTTGTCGATACGTATGGTGATGGAAGGCATGCTATATCTGCTTTCATCTGCAACAAATGATTTCACTTGAATCATAACGCATCAGAAGGCTCTGGCCAAGCTTGGCAAGCCATCCTCTGGATAAAGCGTCCGTCCTGGATCGGCTGGTTTTCGGCGGTTTCGTCCGGCCTGGCCTATTCCAGGCCGGTCACCCGGTCGGTTCGGGCGACAAGATCTTTGGCGATATTGGTCGGTGAACGTGCGTCGGTGATGATGACGATGTCGCCGCGCGCCAGATTGCTTGCGAGCTCGACGGCGCGGGCCGTCTGCCATTCCCGTCCGCCGCCCGGTTCGCGGCGGTGCCGGCCTACGGGTCGCGGGGGTCGTCGACGAACATGTGCTCTTCGTCCGATCGCGGGGTCGCGGTCAGCACGGTCACGCCTCGCTCGGCGCGGAAGCGATGCCAGCAGCCGCGGGGGACGATGAGGAGCATGCCCGCGCTGAGCTCGAGCGTCTGCTTGTGGTCGTCGACGATGATGTCGAATGCGGTCGCGCCGGCGACGATCTGGACCAGTTCGTCGCCCGTCAGGTGACGTTCCCAGCCGGAGTCGCCGTCGAAGCTGCCGAGATAGATGCCGGCGTCCAGGAAATCACCGCTGCCCAGCGTCGCGAACGCGGATCCGACGTCGTCCGCCGGGGTCTGCGGTCCCCGGTTCGCGATTGGCGTGAGGTCCCTGATTTCCTGATCGATGGTGATGGCACGGATCATGTCGACTCACCTTTCAAAATGACCGTTATTAGTACTATAATACGAAAAATATTAGGTTGCGATAGAATTCCGTGACCCCTGTCCATTCGGCCGGGGTGATGCCGTCTCGACATAAGGTCCGCCGTCCATGCCGAATCCACGCGTCCTTTCCTTCCGTGCCGATGTCCCGACCGAGAACCCCGCCGCCGTGACCCCGTTCGATCTCGGCGGGCGCGTTCGCGAACTGCGCAGGGAGCATGGCTGGAGTCTGGAAGAGGCGAGTGGTCGCGCGGGCTTGTCGCCGTCGTCGCTCTACAAGATCGAGAAAGGCAGGATGTCGCCGACATTCGACGCGCTGAAGAAGCTGGCGAATGGGTTCGCGCTCGAGGTCGGGCAACTGCTGACGGCGCGGGCCGACGCCCGGGCGGCGAGCCGGCGCTGCGTCACGCGCGGGGGCGACGGTCCGGTGCACGCGACGGCGAACTACAGCTACGTGCCGTTGGCCGCCGAGCTCGCGCACAAGTCGTTCCTGCCGTTCGAACTCGTGCTGCACGCCCGTTCGCTCGACGAATTCGACGACTGGGACCGGCACGACACCGAGGATTTCATGTATGTCCTGTCCGGGACGGCGGTGCTCTACACGGAGTATTACGAGCCGGTGCGCCTGACGCCGGGTGACAGCGTCTACTACGACTGCCAGATGGGCCACGCCTGCGTCTCCGAGGGAGACGAAGACGCCGTCGTGCTCTGGGTCAGTTCCAGATGATGCCCCACGGAACGCGGGCCGGTCAGAGGTTGAGGCCGCGGCGATGGCCGGCGGCCGGCGTCTCGGGCTGCGGGTCCTGGAGCTGGGTCAGGCGCGCGGCGGCGCTGCGGGCGAAGCGGTTGATGATCTCGCGGCGGCGGCTGGCGTGCAGCGCCGTCTGTGCCACCGCCGCCGGGCGCAGGATCTCGGCGCCATAGCGGTCGGCGAGCATCAGGCCGGTGTCGTCGGGCAGCACCTCGAGCGGAAAGCCCCGCGGCACGGCGAAATAGAACTGGTCGCAATAGTCGAGATAGTCCGGCCATTTCGCGTCGGCCCGGAAGTCGGCGCGCGAGCGCTTGATCTCGACGATCAGCAGCCGGCCCTTCCGGTCGAGCCCGGCGACGTCGGCGCGGCGGCCCGAGCGCAGGGTGAACTCGGTCAGGCTGGCATAGCCGAGGCCGGTCAGGAGCCGCGCCACGCCGCGCGCCAGCAGCTCGGCCGGATCGGGATCGGCGTCGTCGACGGGCTCGGCGAGACCGGGCGGCCGGACGGCGGGATCGAAGGGCATGTTCCACTCCTGTTCTTCCGCCATCGTAGCGTGCAGTGCGACGGAATCAAAGGTTTGAACGACTCCTGCCGGGACGCTCGGCCAGTCTTGTGAAGAAGGCTAACCGCCAAGACGCCAAGGCGCCAAGATCACGCGGCGCGCGCCCTTATGCGTGTCACCTTCAGTAGAGCTGCGGCCGGAGTTCCGAATTGCTTGGTGTCTTGGCGGTGAAATCAGTCCTTTTTCTTGTTGGAGCGCGCTTGCAGGGACGGGTAGCGCGGGTTGGCGAGGGCGAGCTTGTCGCGGGCGGTGGCGCGGAGATGGGCGAGCAGGTGCCCGCGGTCGAGGCCGGGATCGCGGTCGCGGATGCGGCGGGCGAGTTCCGCGTTGAGCGTGGCGAGGTCCCTGTCATGGCCGAGCAGGGCAACGAGACGATCGCGTTCGGCCGTGTCGAGGGACGGGCCGTCGCGCAGGTCACGCACCGCGATGGCGAGCGCGTTGCGGGCGACGCGGCGGTGAAAGGTCGCCTGCTCGGAGTCGGCCGACGCGCCGTCATCGGCCAGGAACTCGCTGACGGCCTCGATCAGCTCGGCGGCGGTGGGGCGGTCCTGGGGCATCAGTCGACCAGCGCCAGCAGGTCATGCTCGGTCTCGGCCGTGCGGCGGCCGATGGCGGCGTATTCGATCGAGCGTTGCCGGCCGTCGAGATGCGCGAAGCCCATGATCAGGCACAGCATGCCCCAGCGCAGGCAGCCGAAGGCCTCCCAGTAACGCAAGGCGTCGAGGCTGACGTCCAATCCGCCGGCCGCGGCATAGCCGGCCAGCAGGTCTTCGCGGTCGCCGACACCGCCGACCGGCTTGTCGGTCCGGCCGTAGCGCCAGGCCGGGATGCAGAGCCAGCCGAGGTCGAACAGCGGGTCGCCGAGATGCGCGAGCTCCCAGTCGAGCACGCCTCGGACACCTTGCGCGTCAATCACCAGGTTGCCGAGGCGGAAATCGCCGTGCACCGGCGTGCGCCGGCCGCTCCAGAACTGGCGGCGTTCGTCGAGCCAGCAGAGGCCGTATTCGAAGCCGGGATAGGGGTGGCCGAT
>JANQKO010000359.1 GCA_028281075.1 Alphaproteobacteria bacterium
CGACTTATGCGACGGCGGCGGTGAAGAAACTCAAGGCACGGAAAATCTTCATGGCCCCTGCTTTTAACGTGGCCGATTGCCGAGCGCAAACCGTCCAAGACGGCATGGCGCCCGGCGCTGGCGGCGGCCGGCCGTTATGGTCCACAATGCCGCTCCGTTGTCCAGAACCGGCAGACAACCGGCCCCGCACCAGGAGACCGACATGGCGCGCGTCAGGGATATCTCGATCGACGAAGTACCGGAGGATGTCCGGCCGATCTACCAACGCTTCAGCGAGGAATATGGGCCTTTTCTGAACCAGGTGAAGGTCTTCGCCCATCGCCCGCCGGCGGTTCGGCACCTGATGGCCATGCTGATGGAAAACGCCGACGATCCGATCGTCGACAAACGCTATCTGGAGATCTGCCTGGTCGTGGTCTCGAAGCTGAACGAATGCGACTACTGCGTCGCCCATCATACGCCGCGGCTGGTCGACCAGGGCCTGCCGCTGGAAACGGTCCGGAACATTCTGGAAGACGACTGTCCGGGCCTCGACGACGTCGACCGGCTGGTGCGCGACTATGCCGTGCAGGTGGACCGGAACGCCGGGCGCATGCGCGACGCCATGTTCGACCGCATGCGCGCGCATTTCAGCGAGGCGCAGATCGTCGAGCTCACGTTGCGGACGGCCTTGTGCGGCTTCTTCAACCGCTTCAACGACGCGCTGCAGATCGAGATGGAGGACGGCGCCGTGCAGGAGATGCTGGCCCTGCGGGCGGCGGAATAGCCGGTCAAGGTCATTCCACAAAGACGCTAAGGCACAAAGAACAAACCCGTCTATCGGCGCGCCGCCCAGGCCGCGATACGGTCCGCCACCTCTTCGACCAGGTCCGGCTGGTCCTTCAGATAATGGTTCGCGCCTCTGACGTCGTGGATCTCGGCGCGGGCGCCGGCGGCCTCGGCCCAGAGCCGGTTGTGGCTGGGGAAGGTGGCGCCGTCGGCGGTGTAGCGCAGCAGCAGGACGGGCACGGTCGTCCTGGCCAGGTTGTCGGGACCATCGGCCTGGGAGCGTGCCGACCATTGGCTCATATAGGCCTTCAGCGTCGTGAACCGGCCCATGGAATTGGCCGCGTAGTTGACCTCGCGCGGCGGCCCCCAGATCGAGCCGGGCGGGCGGTCGTTGGCGTCCAGGGCGAGGTCCAGGAAACGCGGGTCGGCCAGCGTGCGGTAGATGACGAAGGCCTGGTCGCGCGGGCCGTCGGGCCGGGCGGCGAGAACGCGCAGCCGGCCCTCGACCCAGGCGTCGATGCGGGCGGCGCGCGCCCGCTGGGCCGCGGTGTAGCGGTCGAGGAAGTCCGGCGCGAACGGCGGTCCGTTCGCGGGATCGTAGATATCGAGGGCGGGGTCGGCGCTGACCGGATCGTCCTCGGCGATGACGGACGCGTCGAGATATTCGCGGATGATGCGGCTGCGGCCGGGATGCGCGGCGGCGAGCACGATGCCGTCGGCGGGCGGCAGGTCGGCGGCGACGATATCGACCGGATCGCCGGCCGGGGTCCGGGTGACGGTCAGGTTCTCGGCCTGGGCCTGGTAGAACGAGACCAGCGCCGCGCCGCCGGAATTGCCGACCAGCAGCACCCGGTCGCAACCGCGGCCGCGCAGGAACTTGACGCCGGCGCCCAGGTCCTGGATCGCGCGCTCCATCAGCAGCATGGTGTCGTTGTTCTGATAGCGCGTGTTCAGGCCCAGGCAGCAGATGCCGCGCGCGGCCAGCGGCGCGATCAGGTAATGGCCCATGAAGTTGCTGGTCGGATGGATGACGATGACACCGGTCCTGGCGCCGGGCGGCTGCGCGTAGGCGCCGTAGATGCGCGGCCGCAGCATCTGCAGGCCGGACTGGCTCTCCATGGCCGAACCCGGCCGCACGTCGATCACCGCGAGCTGGCGGTCGGTCATCTCGGTCGCGCCTGTCCTGTCCGCTTCGTCATGCCGGTGACGGCCGGCACCGCCTCGAACTCACCCGGCCCCCTTCGATCGCGCCGTCGCGCCGTGCCTGGCGTACCAGGCGGCAAGGTCGGCATGCGCGCGGCTGGCGGCGGCGCGCATGTGATCGTCGCCGACCGTCTGGCAGGTCAGTTCCAGGCGGATGCCGTTCGGGTCGAAGAAATAGATCGACGTGATGATGTGGTGGTCGGTCGGTCCCAGCACCTCGACGCCGGCCGCCTCGAGCCGGGCCTTGGCGGCGCGCAGCTCGTCCTCGTCCGCGACCTCGAGCGCCAGGTGGTTCACCCAGTCCGGCGTTTTCGGATCCGGCACGGTCGCCGCGCCGTCGCCGAGGTCGAAGAAGGCGAGATAAGCGCCGTCCGTCATCTGGAAGAAGATGTGGCAGTAGGGACAGTATTCGCCGGTCGACGGCACGTGGTCCGCGGTGATCACGTGCGTCAGCGGCAGGCCCAGCAGATCCTCGTAGAAGGTCCGCGTCTCCTCGGCGTCGCGGCAGCGATAGGCGAAATGGTGCAGGCCGTTGATGGGCACCATGCGCGATTGCGATTCGTCCGTCATGCTCTCCCCTCGTGCCGCCGCTTCCGCCGCCGGCCACCAGTCTAGCCCGAACCGGCGGCCGGTTGCATGGCCGCGCGCGCGTGCTAGGTTGCGGGTCGGCGTTCCGACATGACCGGCCAGATGGACGATCCGCAGGCGCAGGGCCTCTACAAGCTGTTCATTCACGACCTCGAGCTGCCCTGCAGCATCGGCGTGCATGCCTTCGAGCGCAACCGGCCGCAGCGCGTGCGGGTCAGCCTGAC
>JANQKO010000361.1 GCA_028281075.1 Alphaproteobacteria bacterium
CGTCGGCGCCGTCGTCGACGCGACGGCCGAGGACGCCGCCGCCGCCATGTCGGCCGCCGCCGCGTCGGCGGCGGGCTGGGACGCGACGCCCGCCGACGCGCGGGCCGCCTGCCTCGACCGCATGGCCGACATCCTGGAACGCGACATGGCCCGGTTCATGGCGATCGCCGTGCGGGAAGCCGGCAAGACCCTGCCCGACGCCGTGGCGGAAGTACGCGAGGCGATCGATTTCTGCCGCTACTACGCGGCCCGCGCCCGGGCGGACTTCGCCGCGCCGCTGGCGCTGCCGGGCCCGACCGGCGAGCGCAACGAGATCGCGCTGCACGGCCGCGGTGTCTTCGCCTGCATCAGTCCCTGGAACTTTCCGCTGGCGATCTTCTGCGGGCAGGTCACGGCGGCGCTGGCCGCCGGCAACGCCGTGATCGCCAAGCCGGCCGAGCAGACACCGCTGATCGCGCACGCCGCGGTCTCGGCGCTCTACGAGGCCGGCGTGCCGGCCGACGTCCTGCAATTTCTGCCGGGACCGGGCGAGGTCGTCGGCGCGGCGCTGACCGCCGATCCGCGGCTGGCCGGTATCGCCTTCACCGGCTCGACCGAAACCGCGGCGGTCATCAACCGCGCGCTCGCCGCGCGCGACGGACCGATCGTGCCGCTGATCGCCGAGACCGGCGGCCAGAACGCCATGCTGGTGGATTCCTCGGCCCTGCCCGAGCAGGTGGTGACGGATGCCGTCGCCTCGGCCTTTCAGAGCGCCGGCCAGCGCTGCTCGGCGCTGCGGGTGCTGTTCCTGCAGGACGATGTCGCCGACCGGATCATCGACATGCTGGCCGGCGCCATGGACGAGCTGCGCGTCGGCGATCCGGGCCTGCTGCGCACGGATGTCGGCCCGGTCATCGACGACGACGCGCGGCGGATGCTGGAAGATCACGCCGCCCGCATGGATCGGGAGGCGACCCTGATCCGGCGGGTCGAGATGGACGCGGAAACGGCGCACGGCAGCTTCTTCGCGCCGCGCGCCTACGAGATCGACGGCCTGGACCGGCTGCGCGGCGAGGTGTTCGGCCCGGTCCTGCATGTCGTGCGCTACCGGCAATCGCGGCTCGACACGGTGATCGACGCCATCAACGGCACCGGCTTCGGCCTGACGCTGGGCATTCACAGCCGCATCGACGCCACGGTCGCGCACATCCACGCGCGTCTGCGCGTCGGCAACACCTACGTCAACCGCAACCAGATCGGCGCCGTGGTCGGCGTGCAGCCCTTCGGCGGCGAAGGCCTGTCGGGCACGGGACCGAAGGCCGGCGGCCCCCGCTACCTGCACCGCTTCGCCACCGAGCGGACGCTGTCCGTCGACACCACGGCGCAGGGCGGCAATGCCGCCCTGATGTCACTGGACGACGGCGGCGCCTGATCCCGGCTGACTCGATCAGGCCTGGCCCAGGTCGTGCCGCGACAGCGGCAGCGAGCGGATGCGCTGTCCGGTGGCATCGAACACGGCGTTCGCCACCGCCGGACCGATCGGCGGCACGCCCGGCTCGCCGACGCCGGTCGGCGCCGCCGTCGACGGCACGATATGCACCTCGATCCTCGGCATCTCGTCGATGCGCAGCGGCACATAGTCGTGGAAGTTCGACTGTTCCACCACGCCGCCGTCGAGCGTCACCGCGTCGTGCAGAACGGCGCCCAGGCCATAACCGATGCCGCCCTCCATCTGCGCCCGGATCACGTCCGGGTTGACCGGCACGCCGCAATCGACCGCGCAGACCACGCGCTCGACCTTCACCGTGCCGTCGTCGCGGATGCCGACCTCGGCGACCTCGGCGACGAACGAGTTGAAGGATTCATGCACGGCGATGCCGCGCCCCCTGCCCCGCGGCAGTGGCGTGCCCCAGCCCGCTTTCTCGGCGGCCAGCTCCAGCACGGCCAGGTGCCGCGGATGCCGGCGCAGCATGGCGCGCCGGAACGCCAGCGGATCCTTGCCCGCCGCCTCGGCCAGCTCGTCGATGAACGCTTCCGTCGAATAGGCCGTGTGCGTGCTGCCGACGGCGCGCCACCAAAGCACCGGCACGGTCACGTCCGTCGTGTGCAGGTCGACCAGGACGTTGGGCACGTCATAGGGCAGGTTGTTGGCGCCCTCGACCGAGGTCTGGTCGATCCCGTTCTTGACCAGGCCGCCCTCGAACGGCGTGCCCTTCACGATCGACTGGCCGACGATGCGGTGCCGCCAGCCGACCAGCTTGCCGTCGGCGTCCAGCCCGGCCCGCAGCGTGTGATAGTACATCGGCCGGTAGCGGCCGCCCTGGATGTCGTCCTCGCGCGTCCAGACCACCTTCACCGGCGCCCGGCCGCCGATGGCCCTGGCGATGGTGACGGCCTCGCTGACCATGTCCGCGTCGGGCGTCGCCCGGCGGCCGAAGCTGCCGCCGGCCAGCAGGGTATGGACCTTGACCTGCTCGGGCTTCAGGCCGGCGATGCCGGCCGCCGTCATGTGATCGACGGTCTGGATCTGCGAGCCGGTCCAGATCTCGCACGAGTCCGGGCCAAGCCGCACGACGCAGTCCAGCGGCTCCATCGGCGCGTGCGCCAGGAACGGGAACTCGTAGGCCGCTTCCAGCACCTTGGCTGCGCCCGCCATCGCCCCATCGGCATCGCCGTCCTGGCGCGCGACCATGCCAGGCTTGCCGGCGATCCGTTTATACTCGGCCATCATCTCGGCGCTGCCGCGACGTTCGGCGGCGCTGTCGTCCCAGGTGATCTCCAGCGCGTCGCGGCCGGTCTTGGCGGCCCAGAAGCCCTTGGCCAGCACGGCGACACCGCGCGGGATCTCGACCACGTCGGTCACGCCCCTGACCGCCTTCGCCGCCTCGGCGTTGACCGAGACCGCCTTGCCGCCGAACCGCGGCGGCCGCGCGACGACGGCGGTCAGCATGCCGGGCAGCGTCATGTCGATCGTGTACCGCGCCTGTCCCCTGGTCTTCTCGGCCGAATCGACGCGCGGCACGTCCTTGCCGATCAGCTTGAAGTCGGCGGGGTTCTTCAATCGAACCTCGGCCGGCGGCTCGAGCTTCGCGGCCGCGTCCGCCAGGTCGCCAAACGCCGTTTCCTGACCGGTCGCGATATGGCGCAGCACACCGCGTTCGGCCGAAATCTCGCTCGGCGGCACGCCCCAATGGTTCGACGCGGCGGCGACCAGCATGGCCCGCGCCGTGGCGCCGGCCCGCCGCATCTGCTCATACGAATTGGCGATGCTGGAACTGCCGCCGGTGCCCTGGACCGGCCCCCAGCTCAGGTTGTTGTAGAGCGTCGGATCGGACGGTGCCGATTCGACGCGGATCTGCGCCCAGTCGGCGTCCAGTTCCTCGGCGACAAGCGTCGCCAGGCCGGTATAGACACCCTGGCCGAACTCGATGTGCTTGGCGAGCACGGTAACGGTGTTGTCCGGCGCGATGCGCACGAAGGCGTTCGGCGCGAACGGGCCGCCGGCCGGCGTTGCCGCCTTGGCGACACGGGCCGGCAGGTGCAGGCCGATGACCAGGCCAGCACCGGCCATGGCGCTGGCCTTCAGGAAATGCCGCCGGCTCGGCCGTGGACCGTGTTTCAGGTTGCCCAGCATCGGATCAGGCCTCCATCAGCTTGGCCGCTTCGTGGATCGCGGCGCGGATGCGGACGTAAGTCGCGCAACGGCAGACATTGCCGCTCATGGCGGCGTCGATGTCGTCGTCATTCGGTTTCGGGTTTTCGGCCAGCAAGGCCACGGCCGACATCACCTGGCCCGACTGGCAGTAACCGCACTGCACCACGTCGAGCTTCTCCCAGGCGGTCTGGACCGCGGTCGCCGCCTTGCCGGCGACGGCCTCGATGGTGACGATTTCGGCGCCCTCGAGATCGGCGGCCGCGATCGAGCACGACCGCGTCGGCATGCCGTCGACATGGACGGTGCAGGCGCCGCACAGCGCCATGCCACAGCCGAACTTGGTGCCGGTCAGGCCCAGTTCGTCGCGAATGACCCACAAGAGCGGCGTGTCCGGCTCGGCCTCGACCCGCCGCGCCTCGCCGTTGAGGTTGAGTGTGATCATGGATTGGCTCCTGCCATGCGCATGTGACGGATGGCGGGGGCCGACATAGAAAACCCGGACGCCAGGAACAGTCTGATCATCGATGATCAGGCCACGTCCGGTTCGCCATCCCCCGCGATTCTACGTTCCCAACTAGTTAAGTGGAGCGGCAAGCGGGCCGATCAAGCTATATCGGAACGGCACAGCGCGATTTCCGCCGGCCCGCCTGGGCAGGGCGAACGCCCGGATGCTAGTCTGCCCGGCGCCCATTCAACCGATCGGAAGCAGATGACCGACAGAGATCCCGAAGCCATCCGGCAAAGCTGCCGGCACGCCGTGTCGTACCGCCACGCGCGAACCGCGCGCCAGCACCTGAACGGCCTCGCCGACTATGTCGACGCGGACGCGATGCCGGATTCCGGCGGCCGCGGCGCGCTGATCGAAGCGCTGGAGGCGCGTGTCGCCGCGTTGCTGGGCAAGCCGGCGGCCCTGTTCATGCCGAGCGGCAAGACGGCGCAGTTGATCACGCTGCGCCTGTGGTGCCAGCGCGCGGGATCGCCGACGATCGCCGTGCATGCGCGCAGTCATATCGAGGAAGACGAGGCCCGATCGTACCAGTTCCTGCACGGCCTGAGATCGATGCCGCTGGGCCACCCGAACCGGCCGCCGCTGCCGGCCGACGCCGACGCGCTGGCGGGTCCCGTCGGCGCCGCCGTCGTCGAGCTGCCGCTGCGCAATCTCGGCTGGCGGCTGCCGGCCTGGGAAGATCTGGTGGCGATCTCGGAAACGCTGCGCGGGCGCGGCATCGCCGTCCATGCCGACGCCGCCCGGATCTGGGAGATCCAGCCCTATTACGACCGGCCGCATGCCGAGATCGCGGCGTTGTTCGATACGCTCTACGTCTCGTTCTACAAGGGTCTGGACGGTCCGGCGGGCGCGGCCATCGCCGGCCCGGCGGACCTGATCGACGACGCGCGGCTCTGGCAGCAGCGCGCCGGCGCGCGGCTGGCCACGCTGTTTCCCTACGTCATCGCCGCGCAGCGCGGCCTGGACGAGAAGCTGCCGCTGATGCCGGCCTATTTCGCCAAGGCCCGGGCCATCGCCGACGCGCTGAGGCCGCTGCCCGGCGTGCGCGTCACGCCCGACCCGCCGCAATGCAATTCGTTCCAGGTCGTGCTGGACGGCGACGAGCGCGACCTCGACGCGGCGCGCCTGGACGTCGCCGAGGCGACCGGGATCTGGCCGTACCGGCGCGCCGTGCCCTCGCCCGTCGAGGGCCTGGCCGTGTTCGAGGTGGTGATCCTGGACGCCGCCCTGGCGCTGTCGGAGGCCGAGATCGCCGGCTGCATCCGGCAGCTCGCCGAACGGCTCGCCGCCCGGGGCGCCGGGCTCACCGGCGCCGCCTGACGGACCGGGGTCAGTCGCGGAAGTTCACGTATTGGAGCGGCAGCTCGTTCTTCATGCCCTTGACCAGCGCGACGACCTGCAATCGGCCATCGAGCTGGTCAAGGGCATTCAAATATTGTACAAAAAGTACAGCAAATAG
>JANQKO010000380.1 GCA_028281075.1 Alphaproteobacteria bacterium
CCTTCTTCCGGCCCAGGGGCGCCTGGCGCCATTGGGAGAAGCTGACCCGCCGCGCCGCCGGCCTGGTCGTAGGCGCGCGCCGGCGCCGCCGGATCGATCCGTCCCAGGCCGGCGGCGCGGCGGATCAGCTTCTCCCAATGGCGCCAGGCGCCCCTGGGCCGGAAGAAGGCCTTGTAATAGAAGCCGACCGGCAGGAAGCGGGCGATGCTTTCGACGACCCGGCCCCGGTCGCGGGCCAGGCTGCCGAGATAGTTCTGGCCCCGGGCGTCGAGACCCTCGTAGATCGGCTGGCGGTCGGCGAGCACGCTCGGCTCGTCGCCGACCCGCACCAGGGTATTGGCGTCCTGGCCCGCCATGGTCAGCGGTCCGCGCGGCCGGTGGTACTTGAACGACCGCGACAGCAGCCAGACGCCGTTCGCGGCGAGCGCCGAGGCGATGGTGTCGCCCGCGAAGCCCTGGTAGCGCCGCCCCTCGAACCGGAACGAGACCGGCGTCGAGCGGTCGATGGCACTGCCATAGGCGTCACCGAGCCGGCTCATTCGCCGTCATCCCCGGGACCGGCGACCGGCGCGGGCGGCGGATAGGCGCGCAGGATCTCGTCGGTCCGCGTGTCGCGCTCGGCGATGAACCAGTAGGCGGTCGGCACGTGGAACCACCATTCGCGGACGATGCCGGCGGCGTTCTCGTGCAGGAACAGGTAATCGGCCCAAGCCCCGTCATCGGCCGTCGCGGGGTCCGGTTCGGGGATCACCTCGCCACCGCAGACGAATTCCGAGATGTTCCGCGGACCGTTCAACGGGCAAGGCATGATCTTCATCGCCGCCGGCCTCAGTGCCCGACCGCGGCCGCGCCCTTTTCGCCCAACTGGACGAAATCCCGGAAGCGGGACAGGCGGAACGGTTCCAGGATATCCGGCACCTCGCCGCGGGCGACGGTTTCGGCCATGCGCTTGCCGCAGACCGGCGTCGCCTTGAAGCCCCAGGTGCCCCAGCCGGCGTCGATGAAATAGTCTTCCAGCGGCGTCAGGCCCATGACCGGCGCGAAATCGGGCGTCATGTCGGTCATCCCGGCCCATTGCCGCAGCAGCTTGGCCTCGGACAGGAACGGGAACAGTTCCAGCAGGTCGGCCATCAGGGTTTCCTTGAACGCCAGCGTCGACCGGGTGCCGTAGAGCGCGTATGGATCGGTGGTGCCGCCCATGACCAGCTCGCCGCGCGGCGTCTGCGAGACATAGACATGCAGGCTGCCGGAGACGACGATCGGATCGAGGAACGGCTTCAGCGGCTGCGACACGCAGGCCTGCAGCGGAATGGTCCGGATCGGCAGCCTGAAGCCGGCCATGGCCGCCAGCAGGGAACTGGAACCGGCCACGGCCTGCACCACCCGGCCGGCCGCCACCGGGCCGCGCGTAGTCTCGACGCCGGTGACCCGGCCATCGCTCTGGCGGATGCCCGTCACCTCGGTGCGCTGGTGGATCTCGACGCCCCGGTTCGCGGCTTCCCGCGCATAGGCCCAGGCCACGGCGTCGTGGCGGGCGATCGCGCCCGGCGCGTGGTAGAGCGCGCCCAGGATCGGATAGCGCACGTCGTCCGACAGGTTCAGCGGCGGGCACAGCCGGGCGATGTCGTCCAGGAAGACCAGCTCGGAATCGACGCCCATATGCTTGTTGACCTCGGCCCGCCAGCGCATGGTCCTGAGCGCCGCGTCGGTATGCGCGAGCGTCAGATGACCGCGCTCCGAATAGAGGATGTTGTAGCCGAGGTCGTTGGAGAAGGTCCGGAACAGCCGGACGGATTCGTCGTAGAAGCGAACGCCCTCGGGCGTGAGATAGTTCGACCGGATGATCGCGGTGTTGCGGGCCGTGTTGCCACCGGCGAGATAGCCCTTGTCGAGCACGCAGACATCGGTGATGCCCCAGTCCCTGGCCAGGTAGTACGCCGTCGCCAGCCCGTGACCGCCGGCACCGATGATGACGACGTCGTAGGCCGGCTTCAGGTCCCTGTCGGCGGGAAGCTGCCGCCGGACCGGGTAGCGCGGCAGAAGACCGTATTTCAGCAGACCGAAGGGCATGGGCGGGGACCGTGGTGTGACGCCGAAGGAACCAACATATCCAGCGACTATCACGGCAGAAAACCGCGTTTCTGTCGACAGAGCGCCGCATTCTTGCGCTTTCGCGCCGCAAGCCATTGAGAAAACAGGCGTTTGCCAGGCCGGCCCGGCAGGCCGGCGGAATGGAACAAATCAAGAATATGACAGTGATTCAGAGTGTATTAGGATTGCCGTGTAATTGTTGCATGACCGTGGCAGTCGCCTCGGCATACGTGATAATCAACTATTCGTTGCACTTATCGCGGTTTCTGCTGACATGATCATTTATAACGACAGCATCTCGCAGGGCACCGAGGAAAACCGCCTGCCGCTCTCGGCAATAAGGGACGAGAGCATGCGGGCTGTGCTCGCCTACTGGGAAGCGAAGCGCGGCGACCGCGAGATACCGGCGCGCGCCGCGATCAAGCCGGAGGAGATCGGCGCCGCGCTCGGCCGCGTCAACCTGATCGAGGTCACGCACGACCCGCTGCGCTTCCGCTTCCGGCTGATCGGCACCCAGGTGGTGCAATCGTTCGGGCTCGATCCGACCGGCTCGACCGTCGAGGCGCTGTCACCGCCCGACTATGCCGAACTGCTGATCCGGCAATTTTCCGAAGTCGTGGCCGCGCGCGAGCCGCTGCTGCACGTGCTGCGGTTCCTGGAGGTCCGCCAGGCGCATGAGATGCTGCGCCTGAGCCTGCCCCTGTCCGACGATGGCGGCCAGGTCGACATGCTGATGACGGTCTCCGGCTTCGGTCCCGATCTGCAGCATTTCCGCGAACGGCAGCGCGCCGCCGGCGAAATCTGACCGGCGCCGGCCGTTCCCGGCGCTTCGGCTGCGTCAGCTTCCCTTGAAGACCGGCGCGCGCTTCTCGAAAAAGGCCTCGACGGCCTCGGCGTGGTCGGCCGTGTGATGCGCCAGGGCCTGGTAGGCGGCCGACATCTGCAACACCGTGTCGAGACGGGCGTGCTGGCTTTCGCGCATCAGCCGCTTGGCCATGCGCAGCGCGTGCGGCGGATTGGCGGCGATGCGGCCGGCCAGCGCGCGGGCCTCGGGCATCAGCGCGTCCGGCGCCACGACCTTGGAGACCAGGCCGCAGGCAAGCGCTTCCCCGGCATCGATCTGATCGCCGGTGAAGGTCATTTCCGCGGCCTTCGAAATCCCGACCACCTTCTGCAGCAGAAAGGCGCCGCCGTCGCCCGGAATGATGCCCAGCCGGACGAAGCTCTCGGCGAAGCGGGCCTTCTCGGAGGCGATGCGGATGTCGCACATGCAGGTCAGGTCGCAGCCGGCGCCGATGGCCGGGCCGTTCACGGCGGCGATCGTCGGCACCTCGAGGTCGTAGAGCGCCAGCGGGATATGCTGAATGCCGTTGCGGTAGAATTCACGGGCCTGGAACGGCGTCCAATGGTCGCCGCTCGCCCGTTCGCGCATGCCCTTGACGTTGCCGCCGGCGCAAAAGGCCGATCCGGCGCCGGTCAGCACCACGGCGCGCACGCTCATATCCGCGTTGATGCGCTGGCAGACCTCGACGAACTCCGCATACTGGCCGTCGTAGGACAGCGCGTTGCGGCTGTCCGGCGCGTTCATGGTCAGCGTGACGACGTGCTCGTCCTGCTCGTAAATCAAAAAATCACTCAAGACCCTGCTCCTCTCTTAGTGTCCGTTTGGAAATGCCGTTGCCGGCCCGCTCCCCCACCCGGCCACCCAATTCAGGATACTCTCGTTGGGTGGCCGGGTAGGGGAGCGGGCCGGTGCCGCCGAGAAAATGGGCTGACAAGCCCATTTTTAAACAGACTCTCAGACCACCACCCGGCACGAGGACCGGCTATATCGACCGTCCGGCGTCGCGCCAGTACGGCTCGCGCAGCTTGCGCTTGAAGATCTTGCCCGAATCCTCCCGCGGCAGCGCGGTGCTGAACTCGATCAGCTTCGGCAGCTTGTAGTTGGCCAGCCGTCCCTTCAGGAAGGCCTGCACCGCGGCCGCGTCGAGCGTGGTGCCGGCCTCGGTTTCGACATGCGCGCAGAGGCTCTCGCCGAACTCGTCGTCGGGAATGCCGAACACGGCGCAATCGTGCACGCCGGGCATGGCGATCAGTTCGGCCTCGATCTCGGCCGGATAGATGTTGACGCCGCCCGAGATCACCATGTCGCGCTTGCGGTCGCACAGGAACAGGTAGCCGTCCTGGTCCAGATAGCCGACATCGCCGACCGTCACCAGGCCGTCGCGCTCGACCTCCCGCCGCTTGGCATCGAGGCCGTGATAGGTGAATCGCGGATAGGCGTCGAGCTGGAGATAGACCTCGCCGATCTCGCCCGCCGGCAGCACCTTGCCGTCGTCGTCGTAGATCCGCACCTCGCCGCCCTCGATCACGCGGCCGACGGTGCCGGGCTTGGCCAGCGCCTCGCCGCTGTCGTGGAAGACGACGGCGCCGGTTTCGGTGGCGCCGTAATACTCGACGATGACCGGCCCCCACCATTCGATCATCGCCCGCTTGACCTCGGCCGGACAGGGCGCGGCCGCGTGCACGACCCATTTCAGCGACGACAGGTCGTATTTGCCCCTGACCGCGTCCGGCAGCTTCAAGAGGCGCACGAACATGGTCGGCACCATGTGCAGATGCGTGATTCCATGACGCTCGATCAGCGCCAGGAGCTGCTCGGCGTCGAACCGTGGCTGCAGCACGACGAAGCCGCCATCCCGGGCGGCGGCGAGGCCATAGGCATTGGGCGCCGAATGGTACATCGGGCCGGTGATGACGGTGCGCATCCTGCCGCCCGGCCGGATATCGAAGACGCGGCCGACCATGCGGGCGATGCCGTCGATGTTCGCCTGTGTCGGCGGCGCCCGGCGCACGCCCTTCGGCCGGCCGGTGGTGCCGGAGGTGTAGATCATGCTGGTCCGGGCCAGCTTCGGCGGTTCGGTGCGCGGCGTCTGCGCCGCGACCCAGTCGTCCCAGACCCGTGCATTGGGCGGCATGGTCTCGTCGCTGTCGCCGATGCCGTAGGCACGGCGGATTTCCGGCGGCGTGTCGACGACGAAGACATGGGTATCGGCCGGAATGCCGTCGGCGACGCCCGGCAGCAAATCGGCATGAATGACCAGCGCCTTGGCGGCGCAGTCGCGCAGGATGTAGCCGGCCTCGTCGGCCTTGAAGTGCCAGTTGACCGGCACCGCGTAGGCGCCGACCGCGGCGGCCGCCATCGAGGCCTCGAAAAAGGCGATATCGTTCCGCAGGATCAGCGTCACCGCATCGTCGTCGCCGATGCCCAGCGCCGCGAACCCGCCGGCCGCCATGGCGACCCGCCGTTCCAGCGCCGCCTGCCCGATCTCGCGCTCACCACTGATAATCACGCCATCCATGCGTCCGTCCCACAAAACTGTCTGTTGTCCCGGTATCGCGATGGTAGCGCAGGCCCGGCCGCGTCTCCACACGCCATGTCGGCGCGGAGCGCGGAATAGCGCTGCGCCCGGCGATCGTTCCCGGCTACCATGGCGGCCCGACCATCATCGACCGCCCCCACATGAAGGAGCCGTGCCATGCCCCCCGCCTACCTCATCGCCCGCATCGACATCACCGACGACGCGGCCTATGCCAAGTATCGCGAGCAGGTGCCGGCGACGATCGCGCAATATGGCGGCGAATACCTGACCCGCGGCGGCCGGTTCGAAAGCCTGGAAGGCGAGGCGCCGCCGCCGCGGACGGTGATCCTGAAATTTCCCAGCTTCGAACAGGCCAAGGCCTGGTACGACTCGCCCGAATATGCCGGCCCGAAAGCCATCCGGCAGGCGGCATCGACGGGCGACGCGATGCTGATCGAAGGCGTGGACTGACCCGGCGGCCTATTTCTGGCGCCAGCCGCCCGCCTCGTCGAGGAACCAGGTGCCGGCCGGGGCCTGCTGCATGATCTGCCGGGCGTAGACGCGGCCGACCTGGTCGGGCGACACGCCCTGCTGGCTGGCCCGGTCGGCGTAGATCCGGCTGCGCTTGGCGTTGACCTCGTTGATGACGCCCTGGGGCGCGTTGCCCTGCCGGGCCACCAGCAAGCCGTCGAAGCGTTCGCCGACGACGCCCGACGCCCGCAGCGCGTCGAGCGACTGCGCCAGCGCGGTGCCGGCCGACCACGGCGACATCAGCATGCCGGCGGCAACCAGCAGCGCGGCCAGCCAGCGCCGGCGCGCGGCGACCAGATCCCGTCCGTCCGTTCGCATACCTGTCATCAGAAGATGTCCGGATTCCCTTTGATGTCTTCCTTGGCCGTCTCTTCCAGCTTCACGCGGACTTCCGCGTCCAGCTTGATGTTGAGGTTGATGGTGATCGGCTCCTTCGGCGCCTCGACCCGCACGGTCGGCGCGCAGGCCGCGATGCCCAGGGCGAGCACGGCGGCCGGGAAAAGCCGCGTGCCGTCGATACCACGTTGGCAGAGAACCGATAGCATACCGTCAACCCGAACCGGCAAGGTCACTGGACGATAGCGCGCAGGGCGGAATCGGACAAGCGGAAGCCCTCCAGCACGGAGACCAGGATCCGGTCGGCGTTGCCGCTGAGATTGATGTTGATGGCGAAGGGATAGCCGTCCAGGACGTCTGGATTGTTGCCCGTCGTCCGCAGGCGAATCTCGGTCTCGCCGTCGAGGCCCTTGTCGACGGCGAACGACAGGCGGTCGTATTGAAAATTCTCCAGCGCCCGCAGCAGCAGGTCGACCGGCTCGCCGCCGGCTTCCAGCGCCTGCCGGGCCGTCGGCGACCGATAGCGCAGCACGCCGCCGGCGGCCGCGTCCAGGGCGCCATCCCGGATCGCGATTCCATCGTCGCGAATGACGATCGGCAGCGAACCGTTCAGCACCCCGGTGCCGGACAGGCCATCGAGCTTGACCAGCTTCAGCAACTCGGCCAGGTCGACCTGCTCGAGCCGCAGGGTGAGGCCGTTCTCCGCCCGCGCCGTGTCCAGCACGGCGTCGGCGAGCGACATGCGGCCGCCGGCGAAGACGGCCGTGGCCTGGGACAGGTCCAGCCTGGCGCCGCCGGCCGCGGTCAAGGCAAGGCCCAGGCGGGCCGCGAGGTCGCGCAACGGCACGCCGGCATCGACCGAGCGGATGCGCAATTGCTGCGTCGGCCGGCTGACCGGCGGCGCCAGCCGGCTGAAGTCCCATGACGTGGTCAGCCCGGCGATCCGGACGCCGGCGGCGACGAACGAGAGGTCGTTCGCCCGGACCCCCGCCGTGCCGTCGACGCCGTCGGGACTCCAATCGATGGTGGCCGACGCGTCGACAGCGCCGGCGACCTCGGTCAGGTCGTCGAGAATGTCGGTCAGCGCCGCCGGTTGCAGCCCGTCCGGCGAGAAGACGATCGCCGGGACGTCGACGCGGGCGCGACCACGGCCCGCCGCCAGGTCGTGGGTCCCGTCGATCTCGACGGCGATACCGGTGTCGGCGGTGCGGGGCCTGAGCGCGAACGTCACCGCCTCCCCCGCCAGCGTGGCCTCGCCCGTCAGGGTCAGGGGCGGGACTTTCGGGTGCCGGATGTCGCCAACGCCGACGGCGGCCTCGATTGTCGCGCCGGTCCGCACATCGAGGTCGACGCCGCCGACCGTCAGGTCATGACCGGGCACGAGGACGCGCGGCGCGGCGACGCGCAGGCGGCCCCGGTGGCCGGTATCGCCGCGCAGGGTGCCGGCGAGTTCGACCGTCAACGGCGCGACCCGCAACGTGGACGCGTCCCCGCCGGCGGCCAGCCGGATATCCAGGTCGTTGCTGGTCGCGACCAGATCGTGCGTCAGAAGCGGCGCGCCGGCGCCGTCCAGCGGCAGGAC
>JANQKO010000421.1 GCA_028281075.1 Alphaproteobacteria bacterium
GTCGGCCTCAACGTGATCGACGAATTGAAGGCCGCGCATGCCTGTCCCGTCGGCCTGTCGGACCATTCCGGCCAGCCGTTCCCGGCGCTGGCGGCGCTCGCCCGGGGCGCCGACATGATCGAGGTGCACGTGATCTTCGACAAGGGCATGTTCGGCCCCGACGTGCCGGCCTCGCTGACCTTCGACGAGTTCCGGCTGGTCGCCCGGGCCCGCGACGCCTTCACCGAGATGGCCGCGCATCCCGTCGACAAGGACGCGCTCGCCGACGAGCTGGCCCAGATGCGGGCGCTGTTCACCAAGTCGGCGGCGCCGACCCGCGCGCTTGTCGCCGGCACGGTGCTCGCCGCCGACATGCTCTGCGCCAAGAAACCTGGCTCCGGCATTCCGGCCACCGAGATCCCCAACCTGATTGGCCGGCGTCTCGTCCGCGATGTCTCGCCGGATCGGCTGTTGCGACCCGAGGATCTCGATGGTTAGGCCGCGCAGGATCTGCATCGTCGTCAACAGCCGGGCGAATTACGGCCGCATCAAGTCGGTGCTGCGCGCCGTCCGGGACCGCGACGATCTGGAGCTGCAGCTCATCGTCGGCGCTTCGGCGCTGCTCTATCGCTTCGGCAATGTGGTCGACGTCATCCGCCGGGACGGCTTCGAGCCGTCGGCGACGGTCTATTCCATCGTCGAGGGCGAGAACCCGACCACCATGGCCAAGTCGACCGGCATGGCGATCATGGATCTCGCCACCCAGTTCGAGAACCTGAAGCCGGACATCGTGCTGACCGTCGCCGACCGCTTCGAGACCATGGCGACGGCGGTGGCGGCCAGCTACATGAACATCCCGCTGGCGCATACCCAGGGCGGCGAGGTCACCGGTTCGATCGACGAGAGCGTGCGGCATGCCGTCACCCGCCTCGCGCACCTGCACTTCCCGGCGACCGAGCAGGCGGCCGATTTCCTGCGGCGCATGGGCGAGGATCCGGCGACCGTGTTCATGACCGGCTGCCCGTCCATCGACCTGATCGCCGGCCTGGACCTGGACCTGCCGGCGGACATCTTCGTGCGCTACAAGGGCGTCGGCGCCGAGATCGATCCGGCCGCGCCCTATATCGTGGTGCTGCAGCATCCGGTGACGACGGAATACGGCCGCGCCTTCGAGCAGATCAATCAGACGCTGCAGGCCGTGCTGGCGCTCGACATGCCGACGGCCTGGCTGTGGCCGAACGTGGACGCCGGCTCGGACGACGTCTCCAAGGGCCTGCGGATGCACCGCGAACGGTACGGCGACGGCAGCTTGCATTTCTACCGCAACTTCACGCCCGAGGATTACGCCCGGCTGATCGCCAACGCCGCCTGCGTGATCGGCAATTCGTCGTCCGGCCTGCGCGAGGGCGCCTATCTCGGCGTGCCGGTGGTGAATGTCGGCACCCGGCAGGGCGGCCGCGAGCACGGGCCGAACGTCGTGCATGCCGGCTACGACGCCGACGCCATCGGGGCGGCGGCCCGGCGGCAGATCGCCCATGGCCGCTACGAACGCTCGGAGATGTTCGGCGACGGCAGCGCCGGCACGCGGATCGCCGAGCGGCTGGCCGGTGAGGACATCCGCATCCAGAAGCGGCTGCACTACGACTGAGCGCCGGATCATGACCGACCGCAGAATCGTCTATGTCGGCGCCGATGCCGGCTTCGCCGGCGCGCAGGCGGCGGCGGCCGGGCGCGCCACGGTGACGCAGGTGCCGGCCGAGGCGGCGGCGCTGGCCGCGGCGCTGGTCGACGCCGACGCCCTGCTGGACGCCTCCATGAAGGTGCGGATCACCGACGTCATGGTCGCCGCCGCGCCGCGCCTCGGCATCGTGAGCTGCGCCACCACCGGCGCCGACCATATCGAGCGGCAGGCGCTCGCCGACCGCGGCGCCGAGGTGCGCACGCTGCGCGAGGACCCGGAGCTGCTGCGGAACCTGACGCCGGCCGCCGAGCTGAGCTGGGCGCTGGTGCTGGCCTGCGCCCGCAAGCTGCCGGCCGCGACGGCGCATACCCGGGCCGGCGATTGGGTGCGCGAGGACTTCCCCGGCCTGATGCTGAACGGCCGCACGCTGGGCCTGATCGGCTGCGGCCGCATCGGCCAGTGGATGGCGCGCTACGGCACCGCCTTCGGCATGAACATCGTCGGCCACGACCCGCATATCGCGCCCTGGCCGGCCGGCATCGAACGGCGCCCGCTGGCCGAGGTGATGGCGGCAAGCGACGTCGTCAGCGTGCACGTGCACCTGAACGAGGAAACCCGCGGCCTGGTTTCGGCCGACCTGCTGGCCGCGGCCAGGCCCGGCCTGATCCTGGTCAACACCTCGCGCGGCGCGATCGTCGACGAGGACGCGCTGCTGGCGGGCCTGGAAACCGGACGTATCGGCGCCGCCGGCCTGGACGTGCTGGACGGCGAACCCGACATCGCGGCGCATCCGCTGATCCGCTACAGCCGGACGCACGACAATCTCGTCATCACGCCGCATTGCGGCGGCTTCAGCCCGGACGCCGTGCGCCTGGTCTGCCGCCGCGCGGCCGAGAAGATCCTCGAGCATTTCGGTGTCTGAGCCGCTGGCCGCCCTCGCCGCCGACGTCGCCCGTCATGGCGTCGCTCACGCCTTCGGCGTGCCGGGCGGCGGCGCCAGCCTGACGCTGATCGACGCGCTCGCCCGCCGGGACGTGACCTTCCACTCGACGGCGCACGAGGGCGCGGCGGCGGTCATGGCCGGCACCCACGGCCGCCTTACCGGCCGGGCCGGCGTCGCCATCGCCATCAAGGGGCCGGGCCTCGCCAACATGCTGCCGGGCATGGCCGCCTGCATGCTGGAAAGCTGGCCCATGGTGGCCATGGCCGAGGCCTATGGCCCGGGCGTCACCAAGGCGCACAAGCGCATGGACCATGCCGCGCTCGCGGCGGGCGTCGGCAAGGCGCATGTCGGCCTGTCGTCCGATGGCCTCGTGTTCGCCGATATCGCGGCGTTTGCCGAAGCCGAAACGCCGGCGCCGGTCCTGCTCGATCTGGTCGCGCGGCCGTCGGCCTTGCCCGACGCCGTGGCGCCGGCGGCATCGTTGCCGCTGGACGCCGTCGCCGCGGCGGAACGGCCGCTGGTGATCGCCGGCACCATGGCGGTTCGCGCCGGCTGGTCGGACCGCCTGAACGCGCTGCGGCTGCCGGTGTTCAGCACGGCCGCCGCCAAGGGCGTGGTCGACGAGACCCTGCCGCACGCCGCTGGCGTCTATACCGGCGTCGGCCTGGCGCGCAGCCCGGAAGCGTCGCTCGTCGCCCGCGCCGACCTGATCGTCGGCCTCGGGCTGCGCGATGCCGAGCTGCTGAACGGCCCGGCGTTCGACGCGCCGTTCGTCAACGTCGAAACGCCGTCGGCCGATGCCGTGTTCGATCTTCTGGACGGCAGGCCCTGGGGGGTCGACGCGGCCGTCGCCGCCACCGGCGCGCTGCGGCGGTCCATGCTGGACGACGGCTTCCTGCCGGCGCATGCCCTGCGCGCGTTGGCGGCGGCGTTCCCCGATGGCGTCCGCGTGGTCATCGACACCGGCTATTTCTGCACCATCGCCGAGCATGCCTGGCAGGCGCCACGGGCCGACTGGTGCCTGTCGTCGGGTTCGGGCCGCTACATGGGCATCGGCCTGGCGCAGGCCGTCGGCGCGGCGCTGATCGACGATAGCGTGCCGACCGTGCTGCTGACCGGTGACGGCGGCATCGGCCCGTTCTTCGCCGAGGCGCGCCTGGCGGCCGAGGCGCGGCGGCCGCTCGCGGTACTGCATATGAGCGACGGCGGCTACGGCTCGGTGCGCACGCGGGCGGTCTCGGCGAACCTGACCCAGGCGCCGCTGCTGTTCGAGGGCCGCGGCTGGCGCGCCGCCTTCGACGGCATCGGCTTCGCGACCGCGCGCGCCGGCGGCGAGGATGCCCTGGCGGCGGCCCTTGCCGGCTGGCGGGCGACCGAGGCGCCGCTGTTCGTCGAGCTGCCGTTCGATCCCGACGCCTATCAGGCCATGGTGGCGGGCTTGCGATGAGCGGCCGGCACGTTCTGATCATCGGCGCCGGCAGCGTCGGCCGCCGGCACGCCCGCAACCTCGCGTCGCTGGGCTGTCGCGTCTCGGCCATGGACCCGCGGGCGGAACGCGGGGCCGGGCTGGCGGCCGAGACGCCCGCCATCGCCACCTTCACCGATCTCGACGCCGCGCTGGCGGCGCCCGGCCTCGATGCCGTCGCGGTCTGCTCGCCCACGGCCTTTCATGTTGACCAGGCCATCGCGTCCTTACGCGCCGGGCTGCCGGTGCTGCTGGAAAAGCCGGTGGCGAGGGACCTGGCCGCGGCGCGACGGCTGGCCGACGTCGTCGACGAGACCGGCCTGCCGCTGCTGCTCGGCTATACCTGGCGCTGGTGGCCGCCGCTCGCCGACCTCCGCCGGCGGCTCGCCGACGGCGTGGTCGGCCGGCCGCGGCACGTCGATTTCATCATGTCGGCGCATCTCGCCGACTGGCATCCGGGCGAGCCGCTGGCCGAGTTCTTCATGTCCAGCGCCGAGCTCGGCGGCGGCGCGCTGCTGGACGAGAGCCACTGGATCGACCTGATGCTCTGGCTGTTCGGCATGCCCACCGCGCTCAGCGCCAGCGTCGAGACGATCAGCGACCTGGAGATCACGTCGGACGACAATGTCGACATGCAGCTCGTCTATCCCGACGGGCTGCGCGTGCGCATCCATCTCGACCTGTACGGCCGGCCGCACCGCAAGGAGATCCGCTTCATCGGCGAGAACGGCACCGTCCTCTGGTCCGAGGCGCCGAACCGGATCGCCGTCGCCCACGGCATGACGGCCGACTGGCGGGCGACCGATTTCGATTGCGAACGCAACGACATGTTCATGGGCGTGGCGCGCGCGTTCCTGACGCTGCTGGACGGCGACGCGGCGCCCGCCTGCACGCTCGCCGACGGCCTGAACGTCATGCGCCTGATCGAGGCGGCCCGGCAAAGCCACGCCGAGGGCCGCCGCGTCGCGCTGACCTGACGCCATGGCCTATGACGGGCACAGCGTTCTCGCCGTGGTGCCGGCGCGCGGCGGCAGCAAGTCGATCCCGCGCAAGAACCTGGCCCGCGTCGGCGGCGTCAGCCTGGTCGGCCGCGCGGCGCGGATCGCCGCGTCCCTGCCGTTCGTCGACCACGCCATCGTCTCCACCGACGACGACGAGATCGCGGCCGAGGCCGAGCGCCACGGCATCGACGCGCCGTTCCGGCGGCCGGCCGCGCTCGCCGGCGACCGCAGCACCTCGATCGACATGTGGCGGCACGCCTGGCTGGCGGCGGAAGATCATTACGGCATGACCTTCGCGCTGTCGGTGCTGCTGGAGCCGACCAGCCCCTTGCGCGCCGCCGCCGACGTGACGGCGACGGTCGCCATGCTGGTCGCGAGCGGGCGGGCGGCGGCGGCCACGGTCAGCCCGACGCCGGCGCATTTCACGCCGCACAAGACCCTGACGGTCGATGCCGACGGCGTCATCGGCTTCTATCTCGACGGCGGCGCGCGGCACAGCATCCGCCAGACCATTCCCGCCTACCACCACCGCAACGGCCTGGCCTATGCCGTGCGGCGGGCGACGCTGGTGGACGACGGGCACATCATCGAACGGGACTGCGCCGCCGTCATCATCGACCGGCCGGTGGTCAATATCGACGAGCCGTTCGAGCTGGAGCTGGCCGAATGGCTGCTCAGCCGAGCAGGTCGTACACCGTGTGCTTGAGCACGACGCGGCGCCTGCGGTGATAGTCACGGGCGAAATGCCGTTCCAGCAGATCGCAGTTCCGGTAGCGCCCGTCGACGACCAGGCGGAAGCCCGGCGGGAACCGCGGCTCCATGTCCAGCACGTCGACCGCGGCCCAGCGCTCGGGCGTCAGCGCCGGTCCGTCCAGATAGACCAGGTCCGGCGTCACGTCGGGGACGTCGCGATAGCGCCAGACCGGCAGGCCGTCGAGCTCGCTTTCGACCGCCGGCGTGACGATCAGCTCGCAATGCGCGCGCAGGTGCGGCGACAGCGTGCCGCGCGTCACCTCGCCCCAATGCGCGTCGGCTTCCAGCGAATAGATCATGCCGGGCGCGCCGTCGGCCGCGTTGTCGGCCAGCGCCTGCGCCTGGATCACGGTCGAGCAGCCGCTGCCGAACTCGACGATGACCCGCGGCCGCCGCGCCCGCACGGTCCGGTACAGGAACGCCAGGTCCGACCAGACCGGCGGTTTCGCGTCGCCGGGCCGGCCGTCGAACAGGCGCGTATAGCCATGCGCGGCCAGCGCCCGGCGGCCGCGCCGGTCGAGCACCGCCAGCCCGGCCTTGCGGTACGCCGCCAGCGCCTTGATTCGAAGCCAGGCTGTTGCGGATAACGACACGGGACGTCATGTAACAGCCATGTCGGCGACTGTCACAGAAAAAGGCGCGGGCCCGGCGGCCCGGCGGCGGCCGTCGTCGCTGCCGGAGAAGCTCGCCAAGCTGCGGCTGATGATGGCCGGACACGGCCGTCGCGGCCTGCTGCTGATGGCGGTCCTGCTGGCGGCGGCGCTGGCCGAGACGCTGGGGCTGGCGGTGGTGCTGCCGCTGCTGACCAGCCTGCTCGACCCCGACGGCGGCGGGCTCGCCGGCGGCATCACGACCTTCATCCAGCGCCTGCTGCCGCCCGGGGCCGGTCCCGAACTGCTGCTGGGCCTGCTGATCGGGGCCTTCGCCGTCAAGACGGCGTTGCAGGTGGCGGCGCGCGGGCTGAGTTACAACTTCGCCATGACCCTGCGCGAGCACTGGACGGTGCGCATCTTCCGGCGCTTCGTCGACGCGCCCTATGCCCGCGTCGTCGCCCAGCGCCAGGGCGTCGTGATCCAGAACATGGTGCAGGAGACCTATATCGCAGCCAAGGCCGTGACGCAGATCCTGGAATTCATCAACCGGCTGATCATCTCGGTCGCGCTGGCCCTGCTGCTGCTGTTCACCCATTGGCAGATCACGGCCGCCATCGCGGCGGTCGGCTTCCTGCTGATCTCCGCGATCCGGCGCAGCAGCTTCCGCTACGCCATGAAATTCGGCCGGCTGCGGCTCGACCTGGCGCAGAGCATTTCGGACGTGGTCGCGGAATCGGTGGCGACCGTGCGCCAGATCAAGGTCTTCGACGCGGCCGGCGCCCGGATCGGGCGGTTGGCCGAAAGTCTGCGCCGGCATACGCGGGCCGAGACCGTCTTCATGATGCTCAGCGAACTGCCGTACCAGCTTACCGAGCTGCTGGTCCTGTCGATCGTCGCCGGCGTGCTGTTCGTGATGTTCACGATCATGGAGATGGCGCCGGCCGAGGTCATCGCCACGCTGGGCTTCTTCGTTCTCGTCTCGCAGCGGCTGATCACCTACGTCACCTACGTGATCAGCCGCCGCATGAAGATCGCCGCCAATCTGCCGTCGCTGTCGCTGGTGCACGGCATGCTGGCCGAGCATTGGGAGCAGGAACGCACCGATGTCGGCGAGACGTTTCCCGGCCTCGACGGTGATATCGAGTTTCGCGACGTCGCCTTCGCCTATGCCGATGGCGCCGAGGTGCTGCGGGACTTCGACCTGACCGTGCCGAAGGGCGCGACCGTGGCCCTGGTCGGCGCCTCCGGCGTCGGCAAGTCGACCGTCGCCAGCCTGCTGATGGGCCTGTTCCGGCCTACCTCCGGCGACATCCACGTCAACGGCGTGCCGATCGGCCGCTACAGCCTGCGCAGCCTGCGCGCGCGTATCGGCTATGTCGCCCAGGAGGCCGAGCTGTTCAACGCCAGCATCCGCGACAACATCGCCGTCGGCCGGCCGGCGGCGACCGATGCCGAGATCGAGGCCGCGGCCCGGATCGCCCATGCCGACGAATTCGTGCGCACGCTGCCCGGCGGCTACGACACGATGGTCGGCGACCGCGGCGTCAAGCTGTCGGGCGGCCAGCGCCAGCGCCTGGCCATCGCCCGGGCCGTGATCCGGCAGCCCGACCTCTATATCTTCGACGAGGCGGCGAGCGCGCTGGATACGGAATCCGAGACGCTGATCCGCGATTCCATCGCCCGTCTGGGCGAACGCGCGACGGTACTGATCATTGCCCATCGTCTGGCCTCGATCGAACATGCCGACGCGTTCTTCCGCATCGAGCGCGGCGGCCGCGTGCGCGAGACGAACCTGTCCGAGCTGTCCACCTAGCCGGGGATTGTCATGCGGATCGGTCATCAGGTCATCGAGCTGGCCACGAAAGCGGCGTTGAAGACGCGGCTGCCGGTGAAGCCGATCTACCAGGTGCTGAAGGCGTCCAGGATCGCCCGGCGGCCGGCGGAATTCCTCGGCCGCCGGCGCGCGGCGCGGCACCTTCTGGACGGGTCCCCCTGGCGCGGTTTCATCCCGCCCGACCGGGGATACCGCATCACCGACGCGCGGACGCTGCCGGGCGTCGACGCCGTGGTTGCGGCCGGCCGGGTCGCGCTCGACCGCCACGAACGCCGGCTCGCCGAGATGGAACGGCCGGTCAAGAACTTCTTCGCCAACATCCTGACGGCCGACGACCTGGCGGACTTCCCGGCCCTGATGGCGTTCGCGCTCGGCCCGCCGCTGATCGAGTCGGTGACCGCCTATCTCGGCATGCTGCCGCGTCTCAACGGTCTCGGCGTCTATGTCTCGCCGGCGAATGACAGCCAGGTCCGCAGCCAGCTCTTCCATGTCGACTTCGACGATTTCAGCCAGGTGAAGTGCTTCGTCAATATCGACGACGTCGACGCCGACAACGGGCCCTTCACCTTCATTCCGGCCGACCGCAGCCGCGCCATTCGGGCCGCCAACGGCCATGGCTTCCGCTCGTCGAACCTGCCGGACGCGCGGATCGGCGACGCCGAGCGGATCATGCTGACGGGCCCCGCCGGCACCACGGCCCTGGTCGACACGTCCAACTGCCTGCATTTCGGCAGCCGCGTGCGCCGGGGCCGGCGCGTCGTCTTCATGTGCCAGTACACGACCTGGCCGCTGCCGACGCTGACGACGAGGAAACAGGCCCTGGAAGGGCGGCCGATCTTCACCTTCCCGCCGGTCGCCAGCGCCGAGCGGCCCTATCTGCGCGGCCTGCTAGGGGCGCTGGCGTGAGAATGCGGGTTAGCGGCGGCCCTCGCAGCGATAGTAGACCTTGGTGTATTCCCGGCCGTGCCGCAGCCCCGGCAGCAGGTACATCGCATAGGCCACCAACGGCGACAGCGGACCCAGGTTCCGGCCGGCGAGCGCGCCGTAGGTCACCTTGGTGACGGTCTCGAAGGCGTCCGCCAGCAGGGCGTCGATCTCGCGCTCGTAGCCCAGGTTGCGCTTCGAGATGTTGAAGATCAGGGTGCCGTCGCGGCGGGTCATGCGGACCAGGGCCTCGGCCGCCGGACGGGTATTCTCGACCGGGAACTGATAGTTCACGAAGGTCTGGACGCAGAGCACCAGGTCGCCGCTGACGTCCCGCACGTCCTCCATCCGCATCGCCATCGTCTCGGCCTCGGGATAGCGGGCGCGGCCCCGGACCAGCCGGTCCTCGTCCAGGTCGATGGCGAGGTAGCGGCGGGTGCGGAACAGCGGCCGGTTCTGCATCAGCCCGCAGCCGACGTCGATGCCGATCTCGCGGTCCCGCGACGCCTTCATGTCGTGGAACAGCAGCAGGTAGAGAAGCTGCTTCGGCGGATGTTTCGAGAACCGGAACATCGTCGCCGGCCTCAGCCGTTCGGCGCCCGGGCCAGCACGAAGCCGACACCCATGCGCATCTTGCTCGGCATGTCGCCGCTATGCACCAGGACCTCGAAGCCGAACCGCGGCAGGTCGGATACGCGGGCGCTGAAATAGTCCAGCGCCACGATCCGGTTGCGCCGCGCGCCGCGCTCGTTCCAGTCGCGGAACGGCTCGATCATGGCGACATAGCCGCGGCTGACGCGCGCCAGCTCGGCCAGCGCGCGGTCGCGCAAGGCTTCCATCTGCTCCAGCGCCAGCACGGTGACGGCCATCTCGACGCTGTTGTCCGCGAATGGCAGGTCGCCGGCGTCGCCCTGCTGGAAGCGGATCGACCGGTGCGCCTCCGGGTCGACCGGCGGTTCGGGCGAGAACGCGGCCAGCGATGGCGGAATCCGTGGCAGGTCCTGCAACGCCCGCGCGGCGTCGACGCCGGCGGCCGTCAGCTCGACGCCCTCGTAGCGGCGGCCGGGCAGGCGCGTCGCCAGCGTGAACAGGTTGCGTCCGTTGCCGCAGCCGACCTCCAGCACGCTGTCCGGGTCGAGGCGGAAGACCTGGCGCATGAGGATCAGCAGGTAGAGGCGTTTCAGCGCCCGGCCCTCGGCGATATAGCAGGCGTCGCGCCAGCGCATTGGCGTGCCGTCGTCGGACGCGGTGTCGCGGGTCAGGTCGTCGTGCGACCAGTTCTGGTCATAGATCCGGCGCACGGTTCCCTGGTCGCGGCGGCCGCCCGGCAGCCAGCCCAGGCATTGCCGCCGCAGCCGGGCCAGCGCCCAGGTCCGGTCGGTCTTGCGCTGCCAGTCGCGCCATTCCGCGTCGCCGGTCGCCAGCCGGCGCTTCACGTAGGGCGCGATGACGGTTTCGATCTCGGCGTCCGAGACGCCGGTGCCGCCTTCAAGTGTCGTAGCCGCGTTCGCCAAGGTCGGTTTCCATCAACGCGCTCATGCGCCGGTTGCTCTCTTTATAGCGGTCGCCGACATGGTCGCGC
>JANQKO010000441.1 GCA_028281075.1 Alphaproteobacteria bacterium
ACGAGGAGGTAAATCCGCGCACGTCGGAGAACAGGATCGAGACCTTCTGGTCCTTGCCGCCCAGCGCCGCCTCGCCCCCGGCCAGAAGCTGGTCGGCGACCTCCCTGCTCATGTAGCGCGCCATCGAGGTCTTCACGCGCTTCTCGGATGTGATGTCCTCGATGATCAGCATCGAGCCGATATGCTCGTCCTCGAGGCCGATCAGCGGCACCACCGTCAGGTTCATCGACTTCGTCTCGCCCTCGGCCAGCACGAACTCGGCGTTGACCGAGATGTCCTCCTTGCCGGTCCGCTCGACCCGGTCCAGGCTGTTCAGGATCCAGGCGTTGGCACCGCGGCAGAGGTCGTCGGCGGCGCGGCCGACCAGCGCCTCCTGGGCCAGGCCGACCAGGCGGCAGGCGGCCTCGTTGGCGGTCACCACGCGGCGCTCGTTGTCGAGCGTGATCAGGCCGTTGCTGGTGCTCTCGATGATGCTTTCGTTGTAGTTCTTGATCGTCAGCACGTCGTCGAAGAGCTGCGCGTTCTCCAGCGACATGGCGATCTGGGCCGTGAACGCCCTGAGCCGCGCCTCGTCCTTCAGCGTGAAGTCGCCGCGGCGCTTGTTCAGCACCTGCGTGACGCCGATGCGCTGGCCGGTCTTGCTGACGATCGGCATGCACAACAGGCTGCGGGTGACGAACCCGGTCTGCTGATCGAAGTCCGAGTTGAAGCGGGGGTCCTCGTAGGGCGTCGAGGTGTTCACCGTCTCGCCACTGCTGAACACGGCGCCGGCGATGCCGGCGTCGGCCGGGAAGCGGATCTCGCGGTTCCCCAGGCCCTCGGCCACGCGCGACCACAGCTCGTCGGTCTTGGCATCGAACACGAACAGCGTGCTGCGCTCGGCGTCGAGCAGCTCGGTGGTGGCGCCCATGATCCGGCCCAGCAGCGCGTCGAGCTGCAGCTCGCCCGAAAGGTCGTGCGAGACCTCGAGGATACGGGCCTCGTCGCGCAGGCCCTCGACCATCAGGTTGAAGCCGCGAAACAGGTCGGCATACTCGTCCGTGCCGGAGACGCTGAGCTCGGTGTCCAGCTCGCCATGCTCGACCTTGTGCATGGCGATCGCCAGCTCGGCCGCCGAGCGCGACATCTCGTTCGCCGTCAGCACCGACATCGCCAGCGAGCCGCCCACGCAGACCAGCACCACGCCGGCGATCCACGACCACAGCGGCATCATCATCCCGGGCGTCGCCTCGATGCCGAGATCGGCGATCAGCAGGTCGATCTTGAAGATCACCGAGGCGGCGAAGAACAGCAGCGGCAGGGCGGCGACGAAGACCGACAGGTACATCAGCTTGTTGCTGAGCTTGATCGAGATCAGGTCGTCCTGATCCGCGCGCTCCAGCCCCTCGCAATAGGGCCAGAGCCGCTTCGCCAGGCCCGAGGCCCGGCGCGAAATGGCGAAGAACTCGAAGATGGCGTGCGTCGGCGAGGCGAAGATCAGGATCGTCGCGCCCAGGATCCAGACCTGCCAGGGCTGGTACCCGGTCCCGGCGATCGCGTTCAGCAGGAACATCGCCAGCACCGACAGGATGGCGGCGGCCGGCCCGTGGAAGAAGGTGACACGGATGAACGAATAGAACGGCAGGTTCAACGCCCTGGCGATGGCCCGGGAAACCTCGGCGTTGGGCGGCGTGTCGCCGGCCGAGAGCCGCGCCAGCACGGCGCCGACCGGCGCGAAATGCCGGGCGATGATATAGATGTCGCCGATCATGTAGAGCGCGACGATGACCGGCGTTACCGCCAGCAGCCAGGCGAGCTGACCGGCGCTCATCTTCAGGCCGAGCAGCACCAGCAGCAGCGTGACGGCGACCGAGGCCAGCGACCCCTTGATGTAGATCCAGACGAAATCGCGCAAGGTGCGGCCGGCCGCATCGACCGGCCGCGCCGGGCCATTGTCGGATGCGCGGTGGACGGCCTTGTCGACCATATCGACCATCGCGAACTCGCCCTGCCCTGATACCCGGCGAAGGGAACATGTCCTTCCCCCGGCATGAACCACCGGCCATGGCCGGTGCCCCAACTCATTACGGTTGCTAGCCCCCCTCATGGGCGACCGCCATGAGGCGTTTCCGCAGCGTCATAGCGCGTGCCAAATATTTGACCATATCGCCACCGACAGGTCTACGCGACGGCGGGCGCGGCGGGCTGTGAAACACGTCACGTCCATTGCCGCGCGCCGCCGTGCCCGACGGCCGATCATGGCCGGACCGCCGCAATCACAATTTCGTCAACTGCGGCCCGCGGTCCCGACGCGACGGTCCGTTGATGTCGCTGACGGCCGGTTTGCGCTTGAGAGCATCCAGCATTTGACATAATATTTTCGGCGCCACGGGAGGTTAAAAAGATGACACCACCCGACCAGCCAGGCGGCTCCGACAATTCGTGACGCTTATCCGGAATGATCCCGGCGTCCCACGCCGGGCGGTGAACTGACCAGAGTCACCCATGCGCCCCGCCGACCGCGCTACCCCGCACGGCGGGGCCTGCCGTTGTTCAGGTGCCGTCGCGGTGACGGCCCGACGTCAGCCGGCCGAGCGGCGTCGCGATCAGTCCGCGCGGCAGCAGCACCACCGAGACCATGAAGACCAGGCCGAGCGCCAGGATCCAGAAATCGCCGAGCAGCTCGGCGAACGTGCTTTCCATCAACCGCACCGCGATCGCGCCCAGGAACGCCGCCAGCAGCATTTCCTTGCCACCCAGCGCGACCCAGATCAGCACCTCGGTCGACAGGCCGAAGCCGATCAGCGTCGGCGAGGCGAACTCGTCGACCGCCACGAACAGCGCGCCGGCGAGACCGGCGACGGCGGCGCCGATGACGAAGACGATCAGGCGCAGCGACAGCACGTGATAGCCGAAGAAGGCGAGCCGGCGCGGATCGCCGTGCATGGCCGTCAGCACGACGCCGAACGGTGACGCCAGCAGCCGGTCGAGCGCCGCATAGACCGCCGCGACGATGGCCAGCACCAGGTAGTAGCGCGGCGTCTCCTGCCAGAGCTCGACCGAGGCACCGAACAGCCCGAGATCGATCGGCGGCACGCCCGAGAGACCGTTGTCGGCGCCGAGCGTGTAGGCGCTCTTCAAGGTCTGCTCGAGGATATAGGCGATGGCGAGCGTGACGATGGCGAGATAGGCGCCGCTCAGGCCGCGGCCGAGAAACAAGAAATAGCCCAGCAGCGCCGCGAAGCCGGCCGCCGCCAGCACGGCGGCGGCGAGGCCGAGATAGCTCGAGGTCAGGGCGCCGCCCACCAGGCCCATGGTGCAGGCCGCCATGACATAGCCGCCGATGCCGAAGAACATGGCCTGCCCGAAACACAAGATCCCTGCCCGGCCCCAGACCAGCGACAGCGACATGGCGAACAGGCCGAAGATCAGGTAGCGGGTGAGCTGTCCGGTCCAGTAGTCCGCGGCCAGCAGCGGGAACGCCGCCAATGCCATGAACACGACGCCGGCCAGCCATCTAGGCGCCATCGCGGCCCCCCAGCAGGCCTTGCGGCCTGAGCCGGATGATGACGATCGCCAGCAGGAAGACGACGATCTGCGCCACCACCGGCGACAGCCAGACCGTGGCCAGGTTGTTGGTGCCGCCGACCAGGCCGCCGCCGACCAGCACGCCGGCGAGCGGCCCGGCGCCGCCGACCATGATCGAGATGAAGGCCGGGATGAGATACCCGAGCCCCATCTGCGGATCGACGCTGATCAGCGGCGCCACCAGCGCGCCGGCCAGCCCGGCGAGCGCGGTGCCGATGACGAAGCTGGCGCGGTAGATCCGGCGGGTGTCGATGCCGAGCGCGGCGGCCGTGTCGGGCCGGGCGATCACCGCCCGGGCGACCAAGCCGAAATCGGTGCGCAGGAAGATCCAGAACACGGCGGCGATGATCGCGACGGCGACCGCCATCAGCAGCAGCCGGTAGACGGGATAGGTGACGTCGCCGACGCCGATGGCGGCGGCCATCGGCGCCGCGACGCTGTGCGAGGCCGGCCCCCAGATCAGCACCACGGCCTGTTTCAGCGCAATCGACAGGCCCCAGGTCGCCAGGATGGTATCGAGCGGCCGGCGATAGATATGCCGGATCAGCGCCGCCTCGATCACCAGGCCGACGGCGCCGACCACCACCGGCGCCGCGGCGACGGCCAGCCAGAACGGCGCGCCCGCCGCCTGCAGCCAGACCACGGTATAGGCGCCCAGCATGAACAGCTCGCCATGCGCCATGTTGATGACCCGCATCATGCCGAACACGACGACCAGCCCCAGCGCCACCAGCACCAGGACCAGCACGTAGGACGCCATGTTCAGCAGGATGATCGCGATCTCGGCCATGGGCGCGCCTACAACGACAGATGCCGGGCCAGGATGGCGCCGTCGGCGGCGACGGCGGCGGCCGGCGCCGCCTCGACGATCCGGCCGTTGTCCATGAAGGCGATCGTCCGCGCCGTGGTCAGCACCAGGTCCACGTTCTGCTCGACCACCAGCACGGTCAGGCCGGCGTCGGCCGCGATCCGCGCCACGGTCTCGGCGATCTCGTGCACGATCGACGGCTGGATACCCTCCGTCGGCTCGTCCAGCAGCAGCATGTCCGGCCGCCGCGCCAGGGCCCGGCCGATCGCCAGCATCTGCTGCTGGCCGCCCGACAGCGTGCCGGCGATCTGCCGCCGCCGCTCGGCCAGGATCGGGAACCAGTCGTAGACCGCGTCCGGCACCTGCGCGTCGCGCCCGCCCGGCAGGCCGATCAGGCCCAGCCGCAGGTTCTGCTCGACGGTAAGCGCGTCGAAGATCTCGCGCCCCTGTGGCACGTAGGCGAGGCCCTGGCGGGCGATCTCATGCGTCGCCATGCCGGTAATGTCCCGGTCCTTGAAGCGGATCTCGCCGCGCCGCGCCGGCAGCAAACCCATGCAGGTGCGCAGCAGCGTCGTCTTGCCCATGCCGTTGCGGCCCATCAGCGCCACGACGCCGCCGGCCGGCACGTCCAGGTCGACGCCGTGCAGCACCGCCGCCCGGCCATATCCGCCCATGAGGCCCCGCAGGCGCAGCATTCAGCGGCCCCGACCGAAATAGAGCTCGCGCACCTCGGCATCGGCCCGGATCGCCGCGTAGTCGCCCGTGCGCAGGATCCGCCCCTTGGCCATCACCGTGACGGGACAGCCCAGGTCCCGCAGGAAGGCCATGTCGTGCTCGATGACCAGCACCGTGACGTCGCCGGCGGCGGCCAGCCCGCCGATCAGCTCGGCCGTGGCCGCGGTCTCGGTCACGGTCATGCCCGCGGTCGGCTCGTCCAGCAGCAGGAGCCGCGCGCGCGAGGCCAACAGCATGGCGATCTCCAGCCATTGCCGCTCGCCATGCGACAGCTCGGCCGCCGGCAGGTCGCGCTTGCCGGCGAGGCCGACCTGTTCCAGCGCCGCCATCGGGGCATCCGTGTCGGCCGCGCGCCAGAAGGCCAGGCCGTCGCGGGCCCAGGCCGGTACGGCCAGGTTCCGGGCCACGCTCAACGCGTCGAACACGGCCGGCACCTGGAACTTCCGGCCGATGCCGCGCCGGGCGACATCGTGCGGCGCCAGGCCGGTGATCTCGTCGCCGTCGAAGAACACCCGCCCGCCGCTCGGCGCCAGCGCGCCGCTGATCAAGTTGAACAGCGTCGACTTGCCGCAACCGTTCGGCCCGACCAGCGCGTGCAGGGTGCCGGCCTCGAGACCGAAGTCGACACCGTCGACGGCGGCCAGGCCGCCGAAGTCCTTGCGCAGATCGACCGTTCGCAGCAGCGGCACCGGCGCCCCCAAACTCGCGACCGCCGCGTCGGCGGCGGCGGGAGCGTCATCATTCCCGAATTCGGGCCGGCGGAAAAGATTTCGTGGCATAATTCGGTCATGGAACGGCGCGCCCGCGCCCGATGTACGGGAGAACGAGGATGAGGAAGATCAATCGCCGCAGGTTCCTGGCGACCGGCGCCGCCGCCGGTCTCGCCGCCTTGCCCATGCCGGCCATATCGCAGGGCAAGACCGTCAAGGTCGGCGCCGCGCAGCCGTTCTCCGGCGGCCTGGAGCTGTTCGGGTCCCAGGCCCGTTTCGGCCTCGACCTCGCCGCGGCCGAGATCAACGCCACCGGCGGCATCATGGGCCACCAGGTCGAGATCATCTACGAGGACATGAAGACCGATCCCAAGACCGCCGCCGAGAAGGCCCGCAAGCTGATCCAGCGCGACGAGGTCATCGCCGTCTCCGGGCCGATCACCTCGTCCGGGCGCAACGCCATGGTGCCGCACATGCAGCGCCTGAAGACGCCGCTGCTCTATGCCACCAACTACGAGGGCGCCGACGACCAGGGCGGCGGCTGCGGCCGGTATCTGTTCTTCTTCAACACCGTACCGAACCAGGACACGGCGCCGCTGATCCCCTATCTCAAGGACCAGGGCGTCGGCACGTCCTACTACATGTTCGGCGCCAACTATGTCTGGCCGCGCAACATGTTCAAGGCGGCGAAGGACATGATCGGCCGGATCGGCGGCGAGACGCTGGCCGAGGAATACACGCCCTTCGGCGTCAAGGACTTCACCTCGGTGATCCAGAAGGTCGCCGATTCCGACTGCGAGATCCTGCTGTTCGCGCTGCCCGGCGCCGACGGCATCACCTTCATCAAACAGGCCGAGGAATTCGGCCTGACGAAGAAGCTGACCATCGCCTTCCTCGGCTTCTCCGAGACCTATCTCGGCGCCTTCGGCGCCGGCAAGGGCGAGAACATGTATGTCGGCGTGCCCTTCGTCGCCTCCAGCGAGGAGCCGGGGGTCCAGGACTTCGTCGCCCGCGTGCGCGCCATGCACGGGGCGGACACCGGCGTCTCGCACTACGTGATGACGCACTACAATTCGCTGATGGCGCTGAAGGCGGGCCTGGAGAAATCGGGCCGCATCGACCGCGAGGCCGCGGTCGACGGCATGGCCGGCCTCGCCTTCGACATCCCCACCGGCAAGGCGACGGTCACGGCGACCGACCATCACGTGACCATGAACATGTATATCGCCAGGACCGAGGGCGGCAGCCTGAAGGTGATCGACCCCCTCGGCCCGATCGCGCCGATTTCGCATTGCAGGGTGTGATGAGTGCCGTAGCCCTCACCCTCCCACGAGCCGACGCTCGCGGGCCCCATCCCTCTCCCGTAAACGGGAGAGGGGCAACAAACCGCGACGGCGGCAGCCCCCTCTCCCGTTTACGGGAGAGGGATGGGGTGAGGGCAACCGAGTGATCCGCTTTATTCCGACTGCGATACTGACCACCAAGGACTCCCACCATGACCGACAGCCCGACCGCGACGCTGACGCGGGACCTGGCCGCGGCGATGCCGCTGGCCTATGAAAGCCTGACGCTGCAATCCCAGCGCGTCGGCATGGTGATCGTCGACGAGGTCAACGGCTTCGCCACGGTCGGCGCCGGCAACCTGGCGCCGCCGGCCGAGAACCCGCAGGTCTCGAAGATGGTCGCCGAGACCGACCGGCTGGCGCGCGACTTTTCGGCCCGGGGCTGGCCGATCCTGGCCTTCCTCGACACCCACGTGCCGGGCAAGCCGGAGCCGCCCTACCCGCCGCATTGCGAGGCCGGCACGGGCGAGGAAAACCTGGTGCCCGAGCTGGAATGGCTCAACAACGATCCGAACGCCACACTGGTGCGCAAGGACTGCATCAACGGCTTCGTCGGCGCCTTCCGGGCCGACGGCGGCAACGCCGTCGTCGACTGGGTCAAACGCCACAACCTGGAACAGATCCTGGTCGTCGGCATCTGCACCGACATCTGCGTCATGGACTTCGTACTGACCATGCTGTCGGCGCGCAACCACGACATGATGCCGGGGCTGGCCGATATCCTGGTCTATGAGGGCGGCTGCTCGACCTACGACCTGCCGCGGGCCACGGCCGAAAGCATCGGCTACGGCGCCGCCGCCGCGCACCCGCAGGACGTGACCCACTATATGGGCCTCTACTTCATGGCCTCCCGCGGCGCCCGCCTGGTCGATTCCGTCGCGGTCGCGGCACAGGCCGCCTAGGCCGGCAGCACCGGGCCGTCGCCGACGATGGTGGTGCGGTGCATGACGCGCCGCGCATTGGCCGCGTCGTAGGGCATCACCGCGTGCATGGTGCAGCGGTTGTCCCACATGATCACGTCGTGCGGCCGCCATTTATGGCGATAGACGAAGCTGTCCCGGGTCGCGAAGGCGATCAGGTCGTCGAACAGGGCCCGCGCCTCGCTGTCCGGCATGCCCTCGATGCCGGCCATGGTGTGCGGGCTGATGAACAGCGAACGGCGGCCGGTCACCGGATGCCGACGGATCAGCGGATGGCTGACCGCGTCGAGTTGCGTGAAATGGTCGTCGTCGGCCGGCGCCAGCCCATCGGTCAGGCTCATGACGTAGTCGTGGCTGTGCACGGCCCGCAGTTGCGCCAGACGCCGGCGCATCTCGGCCGGCAGCGCGTCGTACACGGCATACATATTGGCGAACAGCGTATCGCCGCCTTCGGCCGGCACTTCGATGCCATGCAGCACCGAGCCCAGGCTCGGCACGGCGCGGAACGAGCTGTCGGTATGCCAGAGCCAGGTCAGCCCGAGATACTTCGCCGCCGGTTTGTCCGCCGGCAGCAACCGTCCGGCCTCGTCCACGTTGGCGACGCGGTAGATCTCGGGATGGCGAGACGACCGGTGCTCGACCGAGGGGTGGACCTCCAACGCGCCGAAGTGTTTTGCGAAGGCGATCTGCTCTGCGTCGCTGATCGGCTGGTCGGGAAAGACCAGCAGCGGATGCCGCATCCAGATCTCGCGGATCCGATTGCAGGCATCGTCATCGGCGCGGGCCAGATCGACGCCAAGCACCTCAGCACCAATCAGCGGATGCCGCCGCTCGACCGTAATCTCGTTGTTCGGCGCCGTAACCGACATGACCCCACCTCCCGTTCTACCGGCATTATGGCGTCATTGTGCCATCCGCGGCGCGTCACCCCCAATCGGCATCTCGCCATGTCGTGATCGATGTTTCCGTGGCGGTCGGCGGGATATCGCCGGAGACGCCCCGTCTCGGAAATTCATTGATATTGGTCAAAATCACATTGGTGATAACTAAGAGGCTTGGGTCTAGTAAGGACAGGGAGATGGAAACGATCGAAGCTCTTGGAGCGTCCTTTCGGGAGGTCGTTAGCGGTGAACGCGAAGGAGCCCAGACCTACATCGTGCGTGCAAGTCGGCACTACCCTACGACCCCAGCAGATTTGTGGAGTGCTTTGACAGACAAGGAGCGCGTGCAACGCTGGTTCGCTAAAGTTTTTGGCGATTTCAAACAAGGCGGGCGCTTCTCAA